>JBAUAY010000911.1:0-9435 GCA_049676235.1 Streptosporangiaceae bacterium | reverse complement strand
GGCTTCGACACCTCTCAGCTACCAGGGGCCCTCTTGCTACTGGCGGCACCACGCCGTAGGCGACCGGATCGATACGGGTTATGCCAGGTTCACCTCGACCCGTCACCCTTTATCAACAGGCTCTTAGTCGGCAATGTATAAATATACAGTTCGGCTGACCGTCCGATGGGGCCGCAACCGGGACTGCTGGGCTGCCAACGCCGCGGGATTCGCTGATAACCGCGCATGTCATCTAATTGGCGCGGCTTCCTCGATCTTGCTGAGGCATTGGCCACCGCGTCCGAACGGGTCATTCTAGTGTCAGGCCGGAAGCCATGGTCGTCGTCAACAGCCGTGACCCGTGGGATGACCCAGTCGATCGCCGTTAAGCTGCTGCGATATGCACCCTGTGCGACTCTTTTCAGGAGGCTGCGGTGGCGGATCAGCATCTGGAATGTGAAGGCGCGGCGATCGCCTACGAGATCAACGGGGAGGGGCCGCTGGTCGGGTACGCACACGGGTTGTTCATCAGCCGGCGTATGGAGCGCTGGTTGCGCTTGGTCGACTGGACTCCGGTGCGGCGGGGACGCCGTTTCCTGGAGTACGACGCGCGCGGCCACGGCCTGACCGGCGGCCGGCTTGTCAGCGACGACTACGTGTGGTCGAATCTGGCCAAGGACCTGCTGGCGTTTGTGGACACCCTCAGCCCTGGTGATCCGATCGATTTCATAGGCGCGTCCATGGGCACCGGAACCCTGCTGTGGTCGGCGGTGACCGCACCGCACCGCTTCAAGCGGCTGGTGCTGACCCTCCCGTCCACGGCCTGGCAGACCCGGCCCGCGCAGGCCGCCCAGTACCGCGAGCTGGCGGCCGTCGCCGAGACCGACGGCAAGGACGCGGTGATCGCGCGGCTGACCGGAAACGCTCCGCCACCGGTGCTGGCCGAGCGTTTCGCCGAGCTCGCCGATTCCCCTGAAGCGCCCCCGGCGACGCTTCCGGACATCTCCAGCGAGCTGCTGCCGTGGGTGATGCGCGGTGCCGCCGACTCCGACTATCCCGACCCCGAGGCGGTGTCTGCACTGGCCCAGCCGGTGCTGATCCTCGCCGAGGCAGGCGACCCGGGCCACCCGGAGTCCACGGCGCGGCGGTTGCACGAACTGCTGCCGCAATCCGAGCTGCACATCGCCAACCACTTGCCGGAGATGCGCGCTTGGGGGGAACGCATCGACGCTTTCCTGAACTGACCGCGTGCAGGTCAGCTTGGAGCACAAGCACCGAGAGGCGATGCCCCGCGCTGCCCTGGGGTCGGCGCTCGCCTATCGGCCCGGAACCAGACTATCTGCGCGCCACTGCGCACTCAGCTGGCTCAGCTGCCCACCACGAATATTCGGCAGGGAGACTGTGAATGTCTTCGAGATCGCGGGACTCGCTGCGCCAGGGTATCGTCGCGATCGAGCCCGTTCAGTGCGCCGCAGCGAGCAGGTCCGGCGAGGCCTGTGCACGGCCTACCCGTCCCGGTGATCGCTCTTGAGGAGGCGGCTGCCCGCGCTAGCCGCGGTGAGGGCGCCTGGCTACGAGCCATACGACGATGAAGACGGCCATCGCGATCAGCCCGATGATGACAAGCGTCTTGAACGTGGCGAGGATCCCGCCTGCGGCCGTGACGGCAAGCCAAATGGCGAGGATCGCGCCGAGGACTGTCCCGATGATCCGGCCCATATATCCATTATGCGCCCGCGCTCGTGGCAGGCGGCTGTCATGCCGGTCGCGAGTGCCGCAGATCCCTGTCCGCGCCAAGGCAGCCGCGCCTGGCGGTCACCTCCTGTGAGAGCGGACATTCGCGTCCGCCGACCAGGGCCACGAGTCTCACGGACCGTGACCTCACGCGCGCCCGAGCCGCCGTTCGGCGCTGACCTTGGCTCAGTAACGGGCACCGCTCGGGCCGCTCGGAATAGGTTGTTCTGTCCATTTTTTTGGGACACCTGTCAGGCTCGCCCGGGATCCGACCAAGTGGCCGGCTCCGGGTGCCTGCGAGGCGGCGTGTTTGGCCGCGGCGGGCTCAGATCCGGCCGGGTTGCCCCGCTTAGGCGCCTTGCTGGCCTGGTTCACTGGCGGGCGCTGGGTTGCGGGCAGGAGGGTGGCGGGGGAGCGGGCGATCCGGCGTTCGTAGCGGGCGGCGGGTCCTGCGCCATCTGCTGGTCCCGGCCCGGCGCCATCGGTTCGAAGTTGCCCTCGGTGCAGCGGCACCGCCCACAGCCAGTTGACCGGCGCGCCGCCTAGGCCGCATCCTCCGTCAGGCGACCACAGGGCCGAGTCGGCGATCAAGGTATTCACGCCCGGAGTGTCCATCTCACCTCGTCGCGATCGCGCGGCGTCAAGGTCACGCTCGGCGTGGGCGCGCGGTTCCGTACGCGACTCCTCGAGGACCTGGGCGCGGGATTCCAGCGCGGCGGGCAGTTCCTCCCGGGGTAGCGGCCAGATACGGGCAATGGAGACAACGGGCGACTCTGATGAGCTTCCGGGAGGAACCGTTCTCGGCACCTGTGATCCGACCCGACTACGGAGAATCCGTGTCTTTACAGGTCACAGGCCCGTCGGGGTGCTTCCGGGAAGAAGTGACCCCGGTCATGTCGTCCTACCCGCAAGCGGCGTCCTCGCTCGTTGTACCCCCGACCGGCAACGATGGCCGGATTACACGTACCTGGCCGCTACCCGCTCTACGCTGTGCCCGGCCTATCGCAGGTGGCGGGGGGCCAGGAGCCGGTTGGGAATCACCGGGCGGCCGAAGGTCTCATTGACGACCGCTTCCAGGGCCCCGTAGAAGCCGATCACTGACAACACGATGCCGAGGTACCCGCCGACGTGCACCAAGGTGGTGTTACCGAAGCCCAGCCCGGCCGCCAGGAAGGCGAACACCGCGATCAGGTCCAGGAACAGCAGGTTGAGCGCCAGCGACACCCGGAAGGTGGCTATCCACAGCAGCACCGTCCAGATCAGCCAGCACAGCAGGAACACCGCTAGGGCGTGGCTGGCCGCCGCCGGGCTGGGGAACTTGGGTTCTTCCACGCCGAGGAACCCGACCAGGGCCAGCCAGAATACTCCGTAGGAGCCGAATCCGGTTGCTCCGAAGGTGTTGCCCCGGCGGAACTCACCCGCCGCGGCGATCAGCTGGGCGATTCCGCCGGCGAAGAAGCCCAGCGGCAGCACTGCCGGGATCGCCGACTGCGGCAGCCACCCCGCGTTGATCACGCTCAGCAGTAGGTTCGCCAGAGCGAACCCCGCCAGGCCGAGCGCGGCGGGATTGGCCAGCACCGCCGGGCTGGCTGCCGCCCTCGCGCGGTGCTGCTCGACGGACTCAGGGGCACGGTCGTCAGTGAGCTCGTGCACCGTCATGACGTCTTCCTCCTTCTCTTACTCAGGGTGGGTGTATCCGGGCCCGCTACCCCGGTGCCCGGCCGTAAACCCTCTTCGCGGAAAGGCCCTGCGGCCGAGCCGGCTGATCACGTGATGGCAGGCCACAGTCCCCAGGTTCGTGAGCCTCCGATGGCTGCCTGCTGGCCCGGACCGGGCGCTGCCTGCTGGCCCGGACCGGGCCCGGTCCAGCTCCTACCAGCTGGTGGTCCTCACGGTGAGGTTCAGGTAAGTTGAATTTCAGGTAACCAGTCAATTCCTCCTCCTTGAGGAGGTCGTTGCGCCCGTTGGTTGCGGGGCGGGTTGAACCCCTGCCGCTGCATAAGGTCCGGCGCAACTCGGACAGCAGACGGCTGAGCCGGGCTTCTACCGCGGCCGATCGGGTTCACGCCACCCCCAAGATGAGCCAGCCGAGGCACCTTGCGAGTCGGCTGCCGCGGCGAGGTACCACCAACGATATTTACTGCGCTGTCGATCTCCTTCGGTATGGGAGGAAACCCTGCAGGATAGATACTCCGCTCCCGCACAGCGATTGCTGAAGACGACTCTCAGCTAATGCACACGGTCCGAGCACGCGGTAATGGTCAATATGCTCACACTAACTCACCTCGCCGAGACCATAGCCAATCACGCGGAATCGGCGATCTGATTTCCCTTCCAGGAGAATGGTGGAAAAGGATGGCTGGTGATCCCTGACGGGATCGAGCGAACCGTGAGTGAGTATGCCAGTCAGCGAATAGATATACGTGCAGGTAACGCCCTCATTTCGGCACGAGTGCGCGGACTGCGGCATCGCCGGGCGCCGGCCTGAGGTCGCGAGACGGGACAGTGTCGGTCTAGGTCCGTCGGCACAGCCGGTACCACTGCGGCGCGGTCTTGTTAATCGGCCAGCCCAAGCCCGCGGTGTCCGCCGGCTCGACCGCGAGCATCTCCCAGCCCGCGAAGGCCGTCTCGACCTCCTCCTGCGATGCGCCTCCGACCAGCGGCCGCCACCGGCTCGGGCCGAAACTCAGCAGCAACAATGTGGCCCTGAGGTCGGCGAGCGCAGAGACACCTTCCCCCTGGGACAGGCGCTGTCCGGCGTCCAGACCCTGGAAGCAGCCGATGTCGAGGAAGAAGCCGAACGTCCCCAGGCGGGCCGACGGCAGCCGCGTCACGTCGCCGACGACGTAGCTGAGCCCGGCTGCGCCCTGGCTCTTCGCTGCTGCCGCCTCGATCGCGGCTGGCACGTAGTCGATGCCCACGGCCTCCCACCCCCTCCGCGCGAGCTCAGGGGTGTAATGGCCGCGGCCGCAGCCCAGGTCGAGCGCACGGCCGAGGGGCCGGGAGCGTCCGGTCCCCTCGCGATCCAGCAGCGCGGCGATACTCGCTGCCGCCACCGTCCCGTAACGCTCCCAGGGTGTGATCCCGAACCGGTACATGCGGGCGTAGTTCGTCATGGACTGACCTCCTGGCGCCACCAAAGCAGCAGAGGCGTACGACGGTGCCAGGCTACGGCGCACAGCGCCCGCTCGCTCACCGGCAATGCCGGACGCCTCCCGGGCCAGGCCCCGAAAGACGCAGGCTGGGTCAAGTGCCAGAGGCCATGTAGGCGGCCAGGATGTAGTTCGGGTGGCGGTCCAGATTGTTGCGGGCCCTGTCGTACTGCATCGTGGTGCGCGGGTCGGCGCATGGCGCGGTCGGTTCGCCGGTTTATTGACCGAAAGGGTCGGGCAGCGGCGAAGACCACGGCTGTCGGGCCCCATGCGCAGCCGAGCACGTGGATCGGCGCGATGCCGCCCGAGCCCCGGTCAGCGGACCGCTCCCGCCGCGCCGCTGGCGGTGGTGATGATCGCCGGGTGACAGCGGTCGTGGTCAGGGCGGGCAAAGACAGCCGACACCGAGCTAGCTACCGTCAGGCTGCAGCGACAGGGCCGATTTCGGCTCCCGCCAGCTCGGCGTAGATGAGGAAGCGGAATGGGTCCTGCAGCTGGTGCCGCTCCATCAGCCGGTAGAGGGCATGCTGCCGCAGCTGCGCCAGCTCGCTGGCGTCCGGATGGCTGGCCAGTCCGGCGGTGATGATCTCCAGCGCGAGCGCGGAGTCGCGCTGGGCCAGCAGGCTCCGCGCCGCTGAGGCAAACCGCTCCGGACTGCCGCCGGCCAGCAGGTCAAGCGCCGCCGCCCGGTCGGCCGCATCGACGGGCTCCAGTCCCTGCCCGTCTGGCTGCCAGTACCCGGAGTGCTGATGGTAGAGCCGCTGCACGAAGTGATCACGGATGACCAGGTACGGACCCACGGCCGCAGGGTGCTGGCGCAGTATTTCCGGCAGGACGCTGGCCTTCAGCAGCCCGGGAAGGGTCCCTCCGCGGCCGATGCCCGCGAGCGACTGCTCCCGCAACTCGGTAAGCGCGGCCACCAGGCCGGGGACAGCATCTACGGTGAACAGCTCGGTCAGCAGCGTGTGGCCGTGGACCAGGATGCGCGGGTTGAGCTCGGCGATGAGCCGCAACGCGTCGAGCATTCCTTCTGGTGACCCCTCGGCGAAGAAGGGCGCGCCCAGGTAGGGCATCATCACGTCGCCGGTGAACAGCACGCCGCTGGCTGGCAGGTACACCATGAGGGCGTCGCTGGTCTCACCGCCGGTCGTGGGATACAGGACGAAGTCGGTTCCGCCGATTGACACCTTGGTTTCGCCGGCGATCAGCTGGTCCACCGTTATCTTCGCGGGCATGGCGTCCGTGTCGTCGCTGCCGAATCCGGCTCCGCTTCCGGTGAAGTAGCGGAACGGGAATACGTTCGCGTGCTGTCGCTGCAGTTCGGACGGGAAGCCAGCCTGCGCGATCACCTGCGTGCCCGGCCCAGCAAGCGCGCCGATGCCGCCGGCGTGGTCGAAGTGCGCGTGGGTCAGGATCACGTGGCTTACGTCGCGGGCGTCCAGGGTGGCGTCGACTAGCGCGGCGTGGACGCGGTGCCCGGCCGATCCCGCGTCGATCGCGACGACGCCGCTATCGGTGCTGACGAAGCCGAAGTCGGCGAAATCGTAGCCCTGCGCCACCCGGACGCCGGGCGCCACCTCGGCGACTCGGGGCGAGCCGAAACGGAAGCCGTCGGCCGCATTCGCCCAGCCGCCGGCGAACTGCAGCCTCGCCTCGGCCGGGGCCGACGGCAGGCCGGAATCCGCGGCCGCCTTGGCTGCCAGGTCGTCCTGGCCCATGACGGCGTAGGCCGCGGCCAGTCCGTGGTAGACCGCGCGGATCATCATGCTCGGAAACTGGTCGCGGACGGCGAGCACGAACTCCAGGTCGGCCACGGCCTGCTCGGCGCGCCCGGCCTCGGCCGGCAACGCCGCGAGGGCGAGGCCGCGATAGTACTGCGCCGATCCGAGATCCTTGCTGGCGGCGTCGTCCAGCTTGGCCAGGCCAGCTGGGATGTCCTCGCCGGCGCGGACTTGGAAGTACCCGGCCAGGGCCAGTGGCAGCATCTGGTCTGGCTGGGTGGCCGCGAGTGCCTCGAAATAGCTAAGTCCATCGTGGTCGGCCCCGGTCGCGGCGAGCACCGTAGCCAGTGTGACCAGCGTGGCCCGGTCCGCGCCAGGCCAGCCGGCCGCCACCTTGAGCGCCTCGATGTTGTGGTCCTTGATGATCTGCTGTGACATTGCGGTGCTTCTTTCTGTGTCAGTCGGGGGCAGCGGCTGGTTGGCTGCTGCCCGGCGCAGGTTCCCCTCGCGTCGGCGGGTGCATTGATGTGGGTCCCTCACCTGGTGATCCGCCTGGCGGGGTACCGTAAGCCCGCCGTCTGGGCAGGCCGGGAGAATGTGCCTGCAGGCACCCGTCCTTGAGGTCAGGGGACCGAGGGCGGACCCGGGGTGGGTGCCTCGATGTCGAGGTGGGGCAGCCACTGGAGCCAGCCGGGCAGGTACCAACTGCGCCGGTCGAGGAGGCTGAGGGCGCTGGGGAGAACGACGAGGCGGATGAGGGTGGCGTCGAGGAGCAGGGCGACGGCGACGCCGAATCCCATCTCCTGGAACATGACGAGCTGCCCTCGGGCGAAGCCGCTGAAAACGGCGATGATGATGAGGGCGGCTCCGGTGATGATCCTGGCGGTGGAGGCGACCCCGCCGATGGCCGCTTCGCGGGTGGAGCCGGTCTGGTCGTACCGCTCCTTGATGCGGCTCATGAGGAATACCTGGTAGTCCATGGACAGCGCGAACAGGACCGAGAAGAGAAACAGGGGCACCCACGCGTCGATGGCGGTCACCTGCTGGAACCCGAACAAGCTCGCACCGATCCCGTGCAGGAACACCAGCGTCAGGAGCCCGTAGGCGGCGCCGACCGAGAGAAGGTTGAGCACGATCGACAAGGCGGCAATGACCAGGGACCGGAAGGCGAGCATGAGGAGCAGGAAGCTGAGGCCGAGCACGAAGACCAGAACGTAAGGGGTGGGCCCACCGACGGCGTGGAAGTAGTCGGCGGTCTCGGCGGTCTTCCCGCCGACGTAGACCTTCGCGGCTGAGCCGACGAAGGCGGCCGGGATCAGGTGCTGGCGCAGATCGTCCACGGCGGCGACGTCGCGGCTGGAGACGGCGTCGCCCTGGATGGGAACGGTCAGGGCCAGGACGCTCCCGTCGGGCGACGCCTGGATCTGGCCGGGCCCGAAGCGGGGGTCGACAGCCAGGGCGGCCTGCAGCCTAGCCAGGTCCGCGCGGTAAGCGGGGCCGCCTCCGGCGGTGACGATCTCGACCGGATAGGGATCTTGGCTGCGGAAATACTTTGCGACGGCGACGTAGCCCTCCTTGGAAGGCAGGCTGTCAGGGAGGGTGGCGACGCCGCTCTGGCCGATGTGCAGGCCGAGCACCGGGACGGAAGCCAGCACCATGAGACCGCCGGCCATCACGAGGCTGGCCAGCGGCCGGCGCATCACCGTGGCGATCACGGACCGCCACATGCGGCCCTCGGCGGCGTCCGCGCGGCCCAGGTGGGAGCCGACGAACGGGATCCGCAGCGCGTTGATGCGGTCTCCGATGAGGCTGAGCGTGGCGGGTAGCAGGGTCAGCGCGGCGGCGACCGATACCACGCCGACGATCACGGCGCCCGCGGCCAGGCTGCGCAGGACGTTGGTCGGCACTAGGAACAGCCCGAGAAGCGCGATCACGAACGTCGTCCCGCTGAAGAGCACGGCCCGGCTGGCGGTCGTGCCGGTCATGGCGATGGCGGCGTCCTTGTCGAGCCCCCTGGCGCGTTCCTCCCGGAAGCGGGAGATGACGAACAGGGAGTAGTCGATCCCGAGGGCGAGACCCATGCCGGTCATCATGTTGATGATGAAGACCGAGAGGCTGAACTCCTGGGCGACGATGGTGGCGATCCCGAGACCCACGGTGATCGACACCAGGGCCATGAGGAACGGCATGAGCCCGGCGACCACGGCACCGAACACGAGCAAGAGGACGACGATGGAGATCGGCAGCCCGAAGTCGATCTCGCCGTGCCGGAGGTCGCTCGAGGACAGCGTGGTGAAGTCGTTGCCGACGGTGTGATTCCCGGTGACTGCGACAGCGAAGCCGCCCGTTCCGTCGGCGGCCAGCGCGGCGGCGACGACCGGCTTGATGTCGGAGTCGGTCGCCGCCCGAAGCTCGATGAGGGCGGCGTGACCCCCGGCCGAGACGAGGGGGCTACCGGGGGCGAGATCGGCCCGGATATCGCTGATACCGGGGTCGGTGCGCAGCCGGGCGGCGAGGCCGGCGACGACCGACCCGAAGGCGTCGCTGCTAGTAGTGGCGGTCCTCGAGCTGACCACGATGACGTCGGTCGGCTGCCGGCCGGCTTCACCCCCGGTCGCCCGGTCGTAGAGGGCCTCGGCCTGGCTGGACTGGGTGGCGCCGACGACCTTGGAGGTGGTCGTCAGGCCGTGCAGAGAGGTGACGGCCAGACCGAGGGACGCCAGGACGAGCAGCCCCCAGACGACCAGCGTCCAGCGCGGCCGCCGGGCGCTGGCGGCGGCGAGGCGGCCGGTCACGCCGCCGGAGCGCACCCGTCGGTGCGGTGGGCCAGCCGGGCTGGGCACGGTGGA
>JBAUAY010000910.1:0-7551 GCA_049676235.1 Streptosporangiaceae bacterium | reverse complement strand
GACCGCGGCGGTGCGGACGGCCTGGCACGAAGCCGGCCACGCGGTGGGCGCGCTGGCCGTCGGCGCGCGGTTCAGTTCGGCCAGCATCCGCCACGGCTCTGCTAGCCAGGGCCGGGTCCATAGCGTCCAGGGTGGCGATGAGCAGGCGTTCGTCATCGATGCGGCGGGCCAGATCGCCGAGCGGCTGCGGGACTGGTCGATGCCGACCAGCGAGGACGAGCTGCGTGCCTGGCTGCCGACCTGGCGCGCCGACGGCGGTGACGCGCGGCGCTTCCGGCGCGGGATCACCGCGCGCTTCGGCGGCGATGAGGTCGCCGCCTGGCGGCATTGCGAGCAGGTCCTGACCCCGCTGCGGCCGCGGATCCGCCAGCTGGCCCGGGCGCTGCTCGTGCACCCGCGGCACCTGCCCTACCAGGTGGCGGCGGCCATCGCCGACAGCGCCTAAGCGGACCGGTACCAGGCCGGGAAGCCGTCCAGCGAGTCGAGCACCACCTCGGCGCCCGCGCCAGCCAGGTCCGCGCCGCTGAACGAGCCGGTTGCGACGCCCACCGCCCGCACGCCGGCCTGCACCGCGGCGGCCATATCCGGCGGGGTGTCGCCCACGTAGGCCGTCGCCTTCAGCCGACGCAGCACCGCCGCCTTCTCCGGGCCGTGCACCAGCGTGAACAGCTCGTCGGCGGACAGCCCGACGGCCCGCAGGCTCGGCCCGACCGAGATGGGGTGCTTGGCCGTGATGATGACCACGCGCTGCCCCGCGGCCCGGACCGCGGCCAGCGCCTCGTGCGCGCCGGGCAGCGCGGTCGTCATCCGCTCCGCCAGGCCCACGTAGTGCCGCCGGTAGATCTCGGCCGCCTCGGCCCCCTGCTCCGGCGGGAACCAGAACGCGAGCTCGTCCTCCAGCTTGATGCCGAGCCTGCGGTCCACCGCGTCCAGATCGATGGCGGTGGCGGTCTCCCGCGCGACCTCGGCGAACGAGGCCAGGATGGCCGGACGCGAGTTGATCAGCGTCATGTCGAGGTCAAAGCCGACCGGTCCCATCTCGCTCCCCGTCCCTAGGACCCTGAACTCGCTGTGTCTCGGAACCCGCAGCGCGCTTCCTCTCCGGCTCCATCCTCCCAGCCAGAGCCGGATGACCGGACCCTTTATAGCCAGGCCCGTCATAGCCAGCACCGCAGGTCGGACAGCTCGACCAACGGCAGGCCTTGTTCGCGCTGCGCTAGGGTGACGTTCCTGCCATGTGACATCCGGAGGACCCTATGACTTGGGAAAACCTGCTCGCCTACTGCCTGGCCAAGCCCGGCGCCTGGCAGGACGAGCCCTGGGAGGGCGACGTGGTGGCCAAGGTCGGCAGCAAGATCTTCGCCTTCCTCGGGTCAGGCGTGGCCTCTTCCGTGGGCCTGAAGTGCGGGGCCAGCCGCGAGGCGGCCGACGAATGGTTGCTGCGGTACCCGGACGACGCGTCAGTGATGCCCTACATCGGCCGGTCCGGGTGGAACACGCTGCGAATCGGCGGCGCGATTGACGACGACGAGCTCACCGAGGCCGTCGACGCCTCCTATTCGGCCATTGTCAGCAAGCTGCCCAAGAAAGACCGCCCTTAACGGCATCGAATTCGCCGACTCCGCTCGGGTAGAAAACCGCTGGCCAGAGGATTGATATGGCCCAGGCACGCACCACGCGCGTTCGGCCTAATGGTTTTGGGTTTTTACGGCCGGGGAGGCTCCGTGACGTGGCGGCGGTGACCAGTGACGGCGAGGCGGATTCGGCTACGCAGGAACTTATACCCCTTCCAGGTATTCCCGTCTCCGCGGGGGCGCTCATCTTCGACCGGTCGGGCCGGCTGCTGATCCTCAAGCCGACCTACAAGAGCGGCTGGACGATCCCGGGCGGTGTCATGGAGGCGGACGGGGAGTCGCCGTGGGAGGCGTGCCGGCGCGAGGTGCGCGAGGAGACCGGCATCGAGGTGGCCCGCGGGCGGCTGGCGGCGGTGGACTTCCGCCGCCCGCGGCCGGATCGCCCGGGCGGAGTCCGGTTCCTCTTCGACTGCGGCAAGGTGAGCGACCAGGCGCTATCCGGCCTAGTGCTGCAGCCCGAGGAGATCTCCGAGTCCCGGCTCGCGCCGCTCGCCGACGCGCTCGTCCTGCTCCGGGGCCCGATCAGGCGGCGGGTCCGGGCGGCCACCCGCGGCCGGCGGCTGGTCTACCTGGAAGACGGCCGCCCCGTCCCCGGAGTCGGCCAGCCGAGCTGATCGTGTGCCGTCTCGGCCGACTCGAAGCCTGCGCAGGCCGGGACGGCGGTGTCACCGGACGACTAGGCAGAACGGGTGCCCGGCCGGGTCGCGGTAGACGCGCCAGGGCACCGGTTCGCCACCGGGATCCGGCCGGGGCGAGACATGCTCGCCGATCAGCGTGGCGCCGGCGGACAGGACCCGGACGTGGGCCAGGGCCAGGTCCTCGACCAGGACGTCGAAATGGACCCGGGCCACGTCCGGGACCAGGGGCGTGGTGGTGGCCTGGAAGGAGAGCCGCTGACCGTGCGGGGGCGGCTCGAGCGTGACCCATCCGGGATACCACTCCACCGGGGTGCCGCCGAGCAGGCCGGCCCAGAATCGCGCGAGCGCCCACGGGTCCGGGCCGTCGAGCACCACTTCCCTGATCCAGCCGATGGCCGCTTCGCCGCTCATCTCAATGACGATCGGCTACGCAGCCGTCTGGTAACTGAGGTGCACCACGCCGGTGCTGAACGACTCGGAGCCGGTGAGGGTGAGGGGCACCTGGTCGCCCGGCTCGCTGAACAGGCGCTTGCCGCTGCCGATCACGACCGGGAAGACGAGCAGGTCAAGCTGGTCGAGCAGAGCGTGCCTGAGGAGCCAGCTGACCAGGGTCGAGCTGCCGCTCATGCCGATGTTCCGGCCCGGCTGCTGCTTCAGCTCGCGGATCTGCCCGGCGACATCATCCGCTCCACCGCTGATCAGCGTGGAGTTCTGCCAGTCAGTCGAGGTGAGAGTGCTGGAAACGACGAACTTCGGCGTGTTGTTCATCTGGTCGGCCATGCCGCCCGACTGGCCGCCGAAGGCGGCGGCAAATCCCTCGTAGGTCGTCCGGCCGAGCAGCATGGCGTCGTTGGAGGCCATCAGGGCTCCGACGGCCTGCCCGACCTGATCGTTGAAGTACGGGCCCGTCCACTTCTCCGGTGACTCCACCACGCCGTCGAGCGAGATGAAAAGTCCCGCAGCGATCGTTCGCATGATCTGTTTCCTTTCTGGTCGGCTAGTCGTGAGTGAGGAAGAATTCGGTCAGCGCGGGGGCGATGGCCTGCGGCTTGACCATGTGGTTCTGGCCGGGCAGCGTCCGGTACCGCGCATCTGGCAGGGCATCGGCCAGAGCGCGCGTCCCGTTGGTCATCCAGGCCGGGCTCTTGCCGCCGGCCGCCACCAGCGTCGGGATCTTGACCGCGGCCCAGTCCGCGGGCGTGAACGGCGTTCCCCGCTGATGGTCTTGCACGATCGTGATGTCGTAGGGAAGGGTGGGCGCCACCGCCTTGAGCTTCGGCCAGACGGGTGTGAATGGCATCACCGCGGTGAAGATGGCCGGCGTGCCGACGAACCGCATGAACATCTTGACCGCGTCTCCGCGGCGCCCCTCGGCCACCAGCGCGCTGAGCCGGGCCAGGTAGTCGCCGGGTATCGGGGAACGGGTGCCGTCGACGATGAACGGCGGCTCGTACACCGTCAGCTTCCCGATCGCGGGGATGCGCTTGGCCGCCTCGAGGGCGAGCGCGGCGCCGGACGACGTGCCGTGCACGAACACCGTTTCTCCGTCACCGGCCAGCTCCACCAGCGCCTCGATGTCGTCGACCTCGCGGCCGGTCGCGTAGGGCGGGGTGTCACCACTGGCCCCGCGGCCCCGGCGGTCGTAGGTGTAGACGGTGAAGTGCGGCGTGAGCTGCGCGGCGAGCTTGGGCATCGGCCCGAAGGACCGGCTGCACAGGGCACCGTCGACCAGGATCAGCGGCGGCCCCTGACCTGCCTTGGTGAACGCGATGCTCGTTCCGTCGGCTGACCGTGCGGTGGTCATGAAATTCCCCGTTTCTGGTGGTCGGGTCCGTGTCGGTGGACGATCAGGCGAGCGTCCGGTGGAGCCAGGATTCCCAGGCATGCTGGGCTTGGGCCGGATCAGCGCTGTCGGCGAACAGGTGGTGGGCCGCGAGCGCCGGCTTGCCGAAGCCGCGCAGGAACCGGTAGAGCGCGTCCTGTGTTCGTAGGCCGATCGTGTGGGCATTGGCGAAGTAGAGCACGCCGTCCACGGAGCCGATCGCATCGTCTGTGGCGAATCGGGCGCGGTCGCCGGGCGCGGCGGCCTCGGGCAGGCCGAGCGCGCGGTACAGCAACGCCCGGTCCCGGCTCCAGGTCGTGCCCGGCGGCCCGGACGCGGTGACCGGCGCGGCGAACCGGCCGGCAAAGTGAGTGAGGTACTCGACCAGGGTCCGGAAGTACATCTCGCCGCCCAGCGTCATCGCCTCGAACTCATCCGCCCAGTCGTCGCCGGGGAGGAAACCGCTCGTCACGGTGCGCAGCACGGTACTGCCGCCCGCGCGTGCCTCGATCAGGAATTCATAGGCGATGAACCGCCCGTCGGGGGCCTCGCCGCTGCGGTAGGCAAACCGGCGCGCCGGATCCCAGGCGGTCACGTCGAGCCGCGGCGCGTACTCGCCGAAGACGGTGCGGACAGTGCCGCCGGCGCCGGGCTGCACCTCGCTGTGGCCCATGAACCAGGAGTCGATCCCCGGCCCGGAGGCGATGGCGGCCCAGACCTCGTCGAGGCTCGCGGGCACTTCGGCGTGGCGGCGCTGTTCGAACGGGTGGCCCATCAGGACTCCTCGGTTTCCACGGCCGTACTGGCTGTGGTAGCTGTGGTAGCCGGGTCGGCTGACACGCTGGGATGGACGGCGATCACGAGATGGTGCTCGCGGCCCCCTTCGGCCTGCTCATCGTGGTACTTCGCCACGAGCGAGGCCACGGCCTGCATGAGTTCGCCGGTGAAGGCCGCGCGATCGGCGGCGGACGCGAACCGCACCCGACCATCCATGGCGAACGTCGCGAGCTTTTTCTGCGTGCGGGCGGCCCCAGTGATCAGGTCACCGACATCGCGGACCAGCTGTGCGGCCAAGGCCAGCAGCCAGCGGGCCGACAGACGGTCAGGCGCGCGGGCCGGATCGGGGGCCACAGCCGCCAGCGCCGCCGGCGAGATCACGTAGGAGGCCGCCGCGGCCCGGAGCAGCCGCTCGGTCACGTTCCCCTTGCGACGCTCCTCCACCAGCTCTACCAGCCCGTGTCGCTCCAGTATCCGCAGGTGGTAGTTGACCTTCTGCCGGGGCAGGCCGATGGCGGCGGCGAGCATGGCCGCCGACCTCGGCTCGGTCAGCTGAGCCAGCAGGCGCGCTCGGGCCGGTTCCAGCGCGGCCTCGGCGGCGGCCGAGTCGGCGATCACTGCCACGTCGATCATGAGACCAGTGTGTCATCCGACAAAGTTTTTGGTCAAGAAAAATCTTTTTGTCGGATGGCATGAGGATATCCGGCTGGCGCGGCTTTCCGACCGAAGGACAGCCGGACGGGCGCGGAGGTCGAACGCGCGCAAGAGGGCAGATCGGCACGGCGCCGGGCCGATCGGCATCATCGTGGGCGGCGGCTGCCCTTATCGGGAAGTAACGGCCCACGACGATGAATACCGGGGGCGTGCGCGGTGGGAAACCCTTTCCCCAGACCCCCTCGGCCCGTCAGCCCTGGCCCAGGTTCTTCTGGAGTTCCTGCCGGAACTGCTCGAACTGGGTCTGGCTCGACGTGAACAGGGTCTCGCCGGTCTTGGGGTTAACGGTCACGAAGTACAGCCAGTTCCCCGGGGCCGGGTGCAGCACGGCCTGGATGGCCGCGTTCCCCGGGCTGTCGATCGGACCGGGCGTCAGGCCCTTGTGCCGGTAGGTGTTGTACGGCGACGAGCTGTTGAGCTGCTGGTCATTGGCGAGGATGCCGAACGTGTTCAGGCCGTACAGCACGGTGCTGTCGAGCTGCAGCGGAATGCCCTGCGCCATCCGGTTGTAGATCACCCGGGCGATCTTCGGGTAGTCAGAGAGCCGGCCGCCTTCGGCTTGCACCAGGCTGGCCATGATGATTACCTGGCCTTCGGTCAGGTGCACCTGCTTGGCCGCTGCGGGGAGGTTCACCGTCGCGGCCTCCTGGTCGAACCGCTGCACCATGCCCTTCAGCACGCCGAGGGCGGTTTCGTGCGGCTGGACCTCGTAGGTCGCGGGGAACAGGTAGCCCTCGGCCTTGCCGTTGGCGTAACTGGGCAGGCCAAGCGACGCCGGGTCGTTGAGCACCTTGGCGTAGGCGCTGGCCGGGATGCCGGATTTGGCCCCGAGCAAGGCCATGGTCTGGGTCAACCGCAAGCCCTCGGGGATCGTCACCGTGACCTGCACCAGGTTCTTCGGGTTGAGCAGCAGCGCGTAAGCCAGCGACGCCTGCATGTGCTTGTGCATTCCGTAGAAGCCGGGCAACAGGCCGGTCGGATTCGAACTGTGCTCGGCAGCCAGGACGAACGCGCGGGAACTGGCCACCACGCCCAGCTTCACCAGCTCTGGCCCGAAGCTGACCGCGGAGGCACCCGAGGGGACCTGGACCACGACGGAGCCGGTGCCGCCTCCTGAGTAGTCGGCCGGGTGGTACTTGCTCATGTAAAGGCTGTAGGCGTAGACGCCGCCCACGGCCAGCGGGATGACGATGACCAGCAGCGCGGCCAGCGGCGCGATCCAGCCGAGCCTGCGCCTGGGGCGACCACCCCGTCCTCCCCCGCGGCTGTTCTGGCGGCCGGCCCGGCGGGCGCGGCGATCGGGCCGGGCGTCCTCGTAGTCGGCGTCGCCTTCGTCGCCGAAGCCGGGGACGAACCTGCCGCCCGCCTCGTACTCGTCCTCGTACTCGACGTCCCCCGGCTCACCATACTGGCCGTGCTCGCCATACTGCCCGTGCTCGCCATACTGCCCGTGCTCGCCATACTGGCCGTGCTCGCCATACTGGTCCGGCGGGCGGAAATCGCCAGGGTCGTAGCTGGCCTGCGCGGGCTGACCGGGGTGCCACTCCTGGGCTTCGGGGCGGGCGAGCCGCTGGGTCCTGCGCCAGGGCGAGTCCTCCGGACGGCCCTGGTCCTGCGGCCTGGCCGGCCGGGGATCGTCGTACCTAGGCTCGTGATGCACCGGCTCGTACCCGGGCGGCAGCGGCCTGAGGTACTCATCGGGCCGCCAGGCGTCCCCGTCCGGGAGCCGGTGAGACCCTTGCGGCCTCTGCGGTATACGGGGATTCTGCGGGTCGCGGGGATTTTGGAACCCGCGCGCGTGCTGTGGTGGCCGCGGGCTCTGCGGCGGCGGCGGGCTCTGCGGCCAGCCGCCTCCGTTCTCGCTCACGCGCCGCCACCTGGGACGAGCTGGCCGGCGGGACGGCCGGTGGCGCGTTCGGCGTCCAGGGCGGATTGCAGCAGGACGGCGGCGGCCGCGGCGTCGACG
>JBAUAY010000909.1:0-1722 GCA_049676235.1 Streptosporangiaceae bacterium | reverse complement strand
GGCGCGCTGGCCGCCACGTCGCTGCGCATCGCGGCCTCGGCTGGCCCGGAAAGCGCCGCCCTGGACAGCGCTGCCCTGGATAGGGAACCGCTGCTCATCGCGATCCTGGCCGACTTCGAGCGCTGGTACCAGGCCTGGTACCGGGCCGGCGGCGACCCGGAGCGCAGCGGGCTGCGGGCCGGGTACACCCGGCTGTCCGGCACGATCGGCCGCCGGGTGCGGGCCGAACTGCCCGGCGGTCAGGTGCTCTCCGGCCTAGCCGCCGGCGTCGACCCGGACGGCAGGCTGCTCATCCGCGTGCCGTCCGGCACCGTGCTTCCTGTGGCGGCCGGCGACGTCGTCCACCTGCGCTTATCGTCGGGTGACGGCCGGGGCGCGAACGCCAGGGCCGCGGCCAGGCAAGCCACGGGCACCGCGGGCACCAGGTAGCGCAGGTCGAAGTCGACGACCATGGGCGGCACGAGCAGGATCGTGACCGCGAACGCCCACGGAAGGCCGCCCAGCGCCCGCCGCCGCACGATCATCGCGGCGAGGCCGCCGAGCAGGATCACCCCGAGCAGCGTCCCCCGCAGGTACACGTAACGCTGATAGCTCACCAGCCATGAGGCGAACGGCTGGACCGCGCGCGTCGGCGCCACCCGGTGGATCGGCCCTGCGCCGTAGGCGGCCTGGTCGCTGGCCACCGTCCCGCCGCCGAGGGTGCGCATGGTGGCCGGGACCCAGGCCATCGTAGCGTCGGAGAACTGGTACCTGTCCACGATCCCGGCGTCCGGATGGACCGGCCGGTTCCAGGCGAAGCTCAGCGCGAGGTCGTGCCCCACCGCGGTGACGTACCGCCCGGCTGGGCGGCGATGGCCCGCAGCGCGAAGTTGAGCGCGAGTGCGTCGGTCCGCGCCGAGAACCGTCCGCCGGGCATCCGCAACAGGGGTGATGCGCCCGACCAGATGTAGAGCGAAGACGCGATCCGCGGCCCGCTGGGCGGGCACAGCGTCCGCTCGCTGGCCGGCGGCCTGATCACGGCGCAGTTCGCGAACGACATCGTCCGCGACCACAGGTACGCCCCATCGCTTCTGGTCAGGCTGAACTGGTGCTCGTGCAGATCGAACCAGGCCGCGTAACCCGCGATCGGAACCGCTCCGGCGAGGATCGCGGCGGCGACGGCCAGCCCGCCCGCCCGCCGGATCACCAGCGCGGCCAGCAGCACCACGAGCAGTATCGCCAGCAGGGCCAGCCCGACCGGCCAGAGGATCGCCGACACCCCGAACAGGAAGGCGGCGGGGATCACGCGGGCCGGGCGCCGCTCGCCGGGTGACCACAGCAGCAGGCACAGGGCGGTCATAACCAGGAGGCCGAACGGGATGTCTGGCACGGCATCGGCTTCAAGCTGGAGCTCGTAGGCGTCGAAGAAGACCGGGATGGCGGCGAGCGTGGCGACCCAGGCGGGCAGCCCGTGGCGGCGCGCCAGCAGGTAGATGAGCACCCCGATGACGATGCCCATCAGGTGCTGGCCGGCGGCTACCAGGGCGAGGCTGTGCAGCGGCCGGAGCACCCACAGCAGGAAGCCGTAGCCGCCCACCCGGCTGGGGTCGGGGATCAGCCGCAGCCCGGTCGCCAGGTACGAGGCCGAGTCGCCGCCGAACCACATGATGGGCCGGAAGGCCAGCATGACCAGGACCCGCAGCGCGATCGCCCCGGCCAGCACGAGGCCGAACAGCCAGTGCC
>JBAUAY010000908.1:0-2833 GCA_049676235.1 Streptosporangiaceae bacterium | reverse complement strand
CCGTCGAGTACAACTTCCGCTCGGTGGACTTCCGGCCGCCGGCCGGCGAGGAGAGTCCCGTGCTCGCCGAGATCGCGTCGAAGGTCGGCACGGACTGGGCGACGTACCGGCGAGAAGGGCCCGGCGTCAGCGCGTTCGCGCTCGAGGACGGCGTCGTCTACCACACCTACTCGGCGTACGCGCGCGGGCTAGACGGCCTGTGGGGCATGTACCAGTGGCTCGACCGCGCGCCACGCGGTCGCAACGAGACCGGCTTCTGGTGGCGCCGCCACGACGAATACGACCGCCAGTGACGGGAAACCATGCGGTAGCGCAGGAAATCACGGGCCTGGCATCCGGACGGTCACGGTTCGCCCATACGGTAAGGAGCACGGCCGCCGCGATGACGGCCGCGCCCGAGATCCCGCTCGCGCTCAGCCGCTCCCCGAGCAGGACGGCGGCGAGGACGGTACCGCTCAAGGGCTCGAGCAGGGTCAGCAGGGCGGCCGTGCTGGCCGCTGCGGACCGCAGGCCGCGGAAGTACAGCGTATAAGCCACAGCGGTCGGGCCGGTGCCCAGCGCGATCAGCAGACCAATGGCCGCCAGGCCGGGCCTGAAATCGATACCCCCCGCGATCTGGGCCAGCGGCACCAGGGCCAGGCCGCCGATGGTGAAGCCGAACCCGGTCACCGTGAGGTCGTCGAGTCCGGGCACCGGCCTGGAGCCGACCAGGGTGACCGCAGCGAAGCCCGCCGCGGCGAGCACGGCCATGCCCGCGCTGGCTAGCACCGCCGTTTCGCGAAAACCAGATGGCAGGCCCACGAGCAGGCCGAGACCGGTCACGGCCAGGCCCGTGGTGACGACCGCGAACCGGCCGGTCCGCCGTCCGGTTACCCAGTCCGCGCCGAGCACGATGACCGGGGCGGCGCCGATGGTGACCAGGGTGGCCAGCGGCACGGACGTCAGCGAAACGGCGGTGAAGTAGCAGCTCTGGTAGAGCGCGGCCAGCAGGCCGATCACGGTGATCCGGGTCCAGGCCGCCCGGCCCGCCGGCCAGCGCCGGCCGGTCACGGTGATGAAGACGACGATCAGCACGCCCCCGGCGGTGAGCCGGCAGGCGGCGACGGAAATCGCGGACAGGCCCGCGGCCCGGCTGAGCAGGCTGCCAGTCAGGCCGCCTGTGCCCCACAAGAGTCCGGAAATCACTAGGTACAGCAGGCCAGTATCGGACCGGCGGCGGACAGCCGCGGGCTCCGTGGTGAACGAACGCATAGGGAAAACGCTCCTGCGACGGGAAGGGAATGGTCGCGGAAGCGGGGCGCACCGAACTCACCCAGCGGCGAGCAAGCGTTAGTGCTCACCAGGAACGAGAAGCGCGCGCCAGCTAACGGGTGGCGCGCGCGGGCTATCGCCCCGCTAGGAGCGGGGCGGCGGGGTGATCGGGAAACACCGGTGCACGATGAGCATGCTATCCCAGCGGACCCGTGATCACTCCGTTCCTGGGGCGGATTCCGGCGGCGCGGGTGGGAGAGCCGATCCGCGCGGTGGCGGCTCACGGCTCAGCTGCTGAGTCAGCAGGTCAAGCGGGCCGCCGCCACGCAGGCCGAGCAGTTCCCAGGACCGCGCGATACCGACCGCGAACAAGATGTAGACGAACGTCACGCTCGCGCTGGCTTGGCTGCTCGCCGTCCGCAGGAAGATCCCGGTGATCACCTGGACGGTGTAGACGAGGATGATGAAACCGAGCAGGTAGGGCCACCGGTGGCTCAGATCCTCACCCGCGCGCGACCGCCAGAGCCGGACCGCTAGCCCGCAGCTGCTGCTCAGCCCGACCGCTCCGAGAATCACCGCGCCGTAGTTCAGGCCGCCGCCAGGTTCAAGGCCGATCAGTGACACGAACAGGGCGTCCACGAGCGCAGTGAAAGCCGTCGACGCGATGGCCTGATGCTCGACGGACGCGTGAGTCCCGCGGAGCCGTTCCGGCGCCACCGACAAGGCCACGAAGAGCAGGCCGACGAGCGCGCCCGCGACGGTCGCGGTACCGCTGAAGAATTGCGTATATGACGTCACGCCAGCCAGCCTGCCCGCCCGTACGCCCGCACGCCAACCCGCGGCCGGGCAAGGGCAGGCCGGGGAAGGAATGCTAGGAGAGCCGAGCGGGCCCGCGTAAGATCGTGGTGACATGCTGCTGACGTTCGGGCACGGGACCGCCACGGCCGAGCGGATGACCGAGCTGCTCCGGGGCGCCGAGGTGGCTGTGCTCGTCGACGTCAGGACCGCGCCGGGCAGCCGCCGCCACCCGCACGTGGCGCGCGCCGAACTGGAGCGCTGGCTGCCCGAGGCCGGCCTCTCCTACCGCTGGGACAAGCGGCTCGGCGGCTTCCGGAGGCCCGCCCCGGACTCACCCGACACCGCCTGGCGTGAGGACATGTTCCGGGGCTACGCCGCGCACATGCGGACCGACGGCTTCCTGGCTGCGGTGGACGAGGTGCTCGCCCAGGCCCGGACCGATGCCACCGCGGTGATGTGCGCGGAGAGCCTGTGGTGGCGCTGCCACCGCCGGCTGCTCGCGGACTTCGTGGCGGCGGCGCGCGGCGTGCCGGTGCGGCACCTCCTGCACGACGGGCGGATCGAGGAGCACCGCCTCTCCCCCGGCCTGCGGCGCCGCGACGACGGCCTGCTCATCTACGACGCGGGCCAGCCGACCCTGCTGTGACCAGGCCGCGGGTCAGCCCAGGTAGGCGCCGAAGCCGCTGGTCTGCCAGGTCGCGCCGGCCGCGGTGATGGCGAATGCCTCGTACCCGTCCAGGCTCTCCACCCAGTCGCGGGCCAGAGATCCCATCGCGAAGGCCGC
>JBAUAY010000907.1:0-3676 GCA_049676235.1 Streptosporangiaceae bacterium | reverse complement strand
CGGCGCTGGTCGAGCGGGTGGTCCGGCTGGTCGACGCGGCGGAGTACAAGCGGCGGCAGTACCCGCCGGGCCCCAAGATCAGCCAGAAGAACTTCGGCCGGGACCGGCGCCTGCCCATCACCAACCGCTGGCGGGAGCAGCGCCCTTCCTGAGCCGGACCTCACGGACTAACCGGTGGTTGTGCCTGATTGCCATGCGGTTTCCGGGGATGAAACAGTGTCCTTGTGAGCGAGGAGTCGGGAATCGGCGTGCAGCTGGAGACCTTTCGTGAGATGCGCCGGACTCTCGAAGCGTCGGTGCGTCCGCTCGCCACTTCGGTGGACGGGCGCCGGTTCTCCTATCAAGCCTCGCTGTATGACCTGGAATTGCGGATCGGCGGCTATGTCGTGCTGGAGGGTGACGGCATTGCGCGCCTTGGCCAGGTCCTCACCCTCAAGCTCGATCAGCTGAGCACCGAACTGACGCTGCCGGCTCGCGCGGGGGGCATCCCGGAGAATCGGACGCAGGTCCAGGTCCGGTACGCGGGCGGCGAGGGCGCCATCTTGGAAGGCGACCCGGCACCGTTCCACGACGCGCTGATTCGTGTCGCCACCGGGGCGGAGGTGCAAGCCTGGCTCAAGCGCAGTGGGCGGCGCTACGCGAACCTGCCGCTGGGCGAGCTCGCATTGGCCGCCGGCGTGCCCTGCCTGGCGGACGCCAGCGGCTTCGACCGGCACACCTTCCTCTGCGGTCAGTCGGGGTCAGGCAAGACCTACTCGCTCGGGGTGATCCTCGAACGGCTGCTGATCGAGACGGATCTGCGCTTGGTGGTGCTTGATCCGAACTCAGACTTCGTGCGCCTGGGACAGGTGCGGGCCGACGCCGACCCGGCACTGGCCGAGCGCTACCAAGAGGCGGCGCGCGGAGTCGCCGTCTACTCCGCCGGCGCCCGGGGAGAGCGCAGGCTGCGGCTGCACGTGGCCGAGCTCGATCCGGCGACGCAGGCTGCCCTGCTGCGCCTGGACCCAATCGACGACCGCGAGGAGTATGCCGCGCTGGCCGAATTTCTCGCGAAGGAGAACCCGCCCTCGATTGAGGCACTGGCGCGAGACAAGCGCCCCGAGATGAGCCGCCTCCGCCTGCGTCTCCACAATCTCGGCGTCGACCGCTTTACGGTCTGGGCGCCCGGCGAGGCGGGTTCGGTCCTGGACGCGGTCCACGACCAGGGCCTTCGCTGTGTCGTCATCGACCTGGGCTCGCTGCCGACACGCGAGGAGCAGGCACTCGTGGCCGCAGCGGTGCTCGGTAACCTGTGGCGGCGGCGCCAGGAACGCAGCCCGATACTGATCGTGATCGACGAGGCGCACAACGTCTGCCCCGCCGAGCCCGGTGACCAGCTCATCGCCATGGCCGCCGAGCACGCCATCCGGATCGCCGCCGAGGGCCGCAAATTCGGGCTCTACCTGCTCGTGTCGACGCAGCGTCCGCAGAAGATCCCGGTGAACGTCCTGTCCCAGGCCGACAACCTCGTGCTATTGCGACTGAACTCGCTCGCGGACGCCGCTTTCGCCGAGGCGGCATTCTCGTTCGTCCCGCCGAGCCTGATCGAGCGCTCGGTCATCTTCCACCAGGGAGAGGGCCTGATCGCCGGCAAGATCTCGCCCCAGCCCGCGTTGCTCCGCTTCGGCGCACGGATCACCCAGGAGGGCGGCGCCGACGTGCCCCCGACGTGGGCTACCCCCGCTGACTAAGCAGCTTGTCACGCATCCATCCTCCTCGTGTGCCACCCTGGACCTTGTGACCACCACGCTGGCTGCCATCTTCCCGCCCACGCAGGCCCCGGAGCGGCTCGGCGCGGTCGCCTCGGCCGCCGAGGCGGCCGGGCTGCCGCAGCTGTGGGTGTGGGAAGACTGCTTTTACGAAAGCGGCATCGCCACCGCGACCGCGATCCTGGCCGCCACTAGCCGTGTCACGGTCGGCATCGGGCTGCTGCCAGTGCCGCTGCGCAACGTCGCCCTGACCGCCATGGAGATCGCCACGATGGCCCGGTTGTTCCCCGGACGCCTGACCGCCGGCATCGGCCACGGCGTGCTGGACTGGATGAGCCAGGTCGGCGCCAGGGTCGAATCTCCGCTGACGCTGCTGCGCGAGTACACCACCGCGCTATACGCCCTGCTGCAGGGCGACACCGTGACCGCCCACGGCCGCTACGTCCACCTCGACGAGGTCGCCCTGGACTGGCCGCCGGCCGTGGTGCCGCCGCTTCTGGTCGGCGGGATCCGCCCGCGGACCGTCGCGCTGGCTGGCGAGCTCACCGATGGCCTGATCATCCCCGGAGGAGTCAGTCCCGACGGCGTGCGCGCCTCGGTCCGCCAGTTTCACACCGGCCGGACCGCGACCGGCGCGGCCGACATCGTGGTCTTCACCAGCGTCCCGGCTGACGGCCCGGCCGCGGCTGCCGCCGCGACGGTCAGCGAGTACGCCCGGGCCGGAGCGACCCACATCGCGGTCAATGCCGCCGAGAGCGACGCCGACCTCGAGCGATTCGTCGGGTTCCTGGCTCACCAGGTCGCCCCGCTGGTCGAGGATTCCGCAGGCCTTAGTTAGGACGATTCCGCAGGCCTTCGTTAGCGAGCGGCCAGGCCGAGCAGCAGTTCGTCCACGACGTGGGCGGCGAAATCGTCGTTCAGCTCGCCGTCGGCTGACTTCTCCTTGGCCAGGACGGTTCCGGTCAGCGCGAGCCTGGCAATCTCGACGTCCGTGCCGGCCCGAAGCTCACCGGTGGCAATGCCGCGGCGGATGACGGCCCGGATCGCGTCGTGCCGCGGCTCGACCACGGTCTCCTTGTACCGCGCCATCAGCCGCGGGTACTTCTCGCCCTCGCCGAGCAGCAGCGCGTAGCGTCGTGCCTTCCTCGGGTCGGCCTTGTCCGCGCACATCACCGTGAGCATCGCCACCAGGTCGTCGCGGACCGAGACGCCGGCCGGCTCGGGGATCGGCGACTTCATCGAGCCGAGCGCCGCGAGCAGCAGCTCTTCCTTGTTCGGCCAGCGGCGGTAGATCGTCGCCTTGCCGACTCCGGCGCGGGCGGCGACGGCCTCGACGCAGACGCCCTCGAACCCCTGCTCGGCGAACAGGTCGAGGGTGGCCTCGATAATCGCCTGTTCGGCCTGCTCACTGCGCGGACGGCCGGGCCGGCGGTAGACCGGCCCGGCGTCCGTGTCAGTGCCGGGCCCCTGATCCAGGATCACGGGCGGCATGGCTGGTCATCCCTCTCGGTCTGCGCGGTTGAGCACGACTTCTTCTGCCAGTATGGCAAGCTCGGCCTCGTAGGCGGTATCACCGGCCCGCACATCACTGGCCTGCACGGCCTTTCGCGGCTTGCCTGGCATCCAGCGCAGCACCACGAACCCGCCCGCCAGCGCGAGCAGCGCGGCGATCAGCGTGGCGACGTGCATGGCGTCCACGTACGCCTGGTTCGCGGGCGCCAGCAGCGACTGTCCGGCCGTGCCGAGCTGCTGCGCCACCGCCTGGGTGGCGGTGATCGAGGAGGACGCCGCGGCCCGGGCCGCGGCGGGCAGGCCGGTCAGCGACGGGCCGAGCGAGCTCCGGTAGAACACAGCCAGGACCGAGCCGAGGATGGCGACGCTGAGCGCGACCGCCACCTGCCGGGCGGTGTTAGTCAGCGCCGAACCCG
>JBAUAY010000906.1:0-4142 GCA_049676235.1 Streptosporangiaceae bacterium | reverse complement strand
GTGATAGCGCACCATGACGGTGGCCACATCTGTCACGGCTCCGCCGACGTGGAACACCTGCATGGCGCTGAACGCCTGGTTCCCGAACCCGGACAGGGTCCGCACCGTGGCCTGCGGGGCCGGGGAGTGCTTCGGCGGGGCCTGCATGTCCTGCAGCGCCAGATCGTAGGCGTCGATCGCGGCGGACGTGGCGCTGCCGTCGCCGCTCGCCAGGCCATTCGGCGCGTACGCGAGCAGGCTCAGTTCCGTCAGCCGATATACGGGCGGCTTGTCGATGGTCCAGTTGCAGGCCGATCCGGCCGACCCGTTGACCGGCAGCGGGGACGCCACCTTGGCCTGGCCCGGCAGGTAGCGCTGCACGGTGGCAGCGGGCACGGCGTTGCACGCGTCAGGCACCTGGCGCAGCTCTCCCGGCTGGAACGTAGTGATGAGCGTGCCTGGCGTGACCACCGCCGGGCCCGGCCGGCTTGCCGTCAGCAGCACCACGGTGATCACGGCCGCGACCACGACCACCAGGCCGCCCGCCGTGACGAACCACCGCCGCCGCCTGCGCGCCGCGGCCCGCAAGGCACGCCCGCCAGGACTACGCGGCTGAGCCGGCGGCACCTCGCCGCTGTCCGCCTCAGGTTCATCCCACTGCGCCCACGACGGCACCGGTTCGCCCTGACGCGGATCGGAAACCTGACCCGGATCGGAAACCCGGCGCGGATCGGCGATACCCGGCCGATCCGCGGTGTCCGCCGGGCCTCGGGACGGCTGAGGACCCGCGGAATGCTCCGGGCTCATCCGGCCAAGACCACCCGGGCCGCCAGGACCGCCGAAGACGCCACCCGCGCCCGCAGGACGGGTCCCAGGGCCATCAGGACGGCCGCCGAGGCCCCCGAGGCCGCCGGGACCCGCAGGACGGACCCCAGGGCCGCCGGGACCACCAGGACCGCCGGGGCCAAGGGGAATCCCGGGCCCGCTGGGACTGCCGGGGCGGCCGCCGTTGCCGGGACGTCCGGGACCAGCCGGATAGCCTCCGCCCGCGGGATGCCGCGGCCGCGCCGGACGGACCGGTGGCAGGTTGGCCCACGGCGGCGGGTCCTCGTCGTCGCGGTCAGGACGGTAGGACCTGGCCGACGGGCGAGGCGGCAGGAACTCCTGCTCGGGCACGGCGCGCCTCCGGAATCGGGGTGCGGTAAGTAACGGCGCGATACGCGAAACTGGGATGAGTACAGCGGAACTATAAACTGTGCTGCATTAAAAAGTTCGTGTTATTCAGATTCATGCGGCGGTTCTCGCCGTACCTTACGCGCACCGGCCGCTCGCACGGGCTCGACAGGCCCGTGCTCGCTAGCCAGTTCTGAATAACACTCACGGGCTACGGCGGCGGTGAGCACACCGTGCCATCTCTCGCCGTGGCCAATTATCTTGACGGTTCGCGCGTCGCTGTCCAAGTCGGGCTCGATCGAGATTTCCAGGCGGTCCTCGGCCAGACCTTCGGCCAGACCGGAGCCCCATTCCACAATCGTGACGGCGCTCGCCGCGTCGGTGTCGAGATCCAGGTCGTCCACCTCGCTGATGCTGCCGAGCCGGTAGGCGTCCGCGTGCACCAGGGCCGGCCCGGGCCCGGTCACGACGGGATGCACCCGTGCGATGACGAAGGTCGGGGAGGTGACCGGGCCGCGCACGCCGAGCCCGGCGCCGATGCCCTGCACCAGCGTGGTCTTGCCCGCCCCGAGCGGCCCGGTCAGGATCACCAGGTCCCCGGCCCGCAACAGCGCCGCGAGGCGCCGTCCGAGGTCACGCATCTGCCCGTCGGTGGCGATCCGCATGATCGTGGGCACGCAGCACGGCTCGTTCGGGAAATTCATTACGTGCCGCCGCCCGGATAGGTTCTCGGGACCCGGGCCCCGATGCCGGTTGCGATCTCGTAGGAGATGCTGCCGAGCGCCTCGCCCCATTCCTGCGCGGTGGGCTCGCCGTCGTCACCCGGGCCGAACAGCACCACCTCATCGCCCGCCGCGGCCGGCTCGTCCCCGAAGTCGACGACGAACTGATCCATGCAGACCGTGCCCGCGATCGGCCAGCGGCGGCCGCGCGCGCTGACCAGCGGCAGGCCGGCCGCGGTCCGCGGCACGCCGTCCGCGTACCCCAGGGGCACCAGGCCGAGGGTGGTCTCGCGGGAGGTCACGTACCGGTGGCCGTAGGAGACACCGGTGCCCGCGGGCACCCGCTTGACCATGGCCAGCCGGGCGCGCAGCGTCATCGCCGGGCGCAGCCACGACGGCGCGCCGCCGGGCAACGTGGACAGGCCGTAGACGGCCCCGCCGAAGCGCACCAGGTCGAGCCGGGACTCGGGGACCGTCAGCGCGGCGGCGGTGTTGGCGATGTGCTTGACCTCGGGGGTGACGCCGGCCTTCTCGGCGAACGCGACGGCGTCGGCGAACGCGGCGAGCTGGGCGGCGACCGACGGATGTCCGGGGATATCGGCGCAGGCGAAGTGCGACCACAAGCCCGTCACCTGCACCGAGCCACGGGCCTGGGCGGCCAGAGCGGCCTTTACCAGCCCCGGCCAGTCCGCCCGGGGGGCGCCGCCTCGGCTCAGCCCGGTGTCGACCTCGAGGTGCAGCCGGGCCCGGACGCCGACCCGGTCGGCCGCGGCCGCGATCTTCGCGGCGAACGCCACCGAGCCGGCCGTGACGTCCACGTCGTGTCTGATCGCCTCGGCGGGATCGCCGAAGGCCATCAGGCACAGCACGGGCCCGGCGATCCCGGCCAGCCGGAGCTCGACCGCCTCGGCCAAGTCGGCGACACCCAGCCAGCTGGCCCCGC
This sequence comes from Streptosporangiaceae bacterium, assembly GCA_049676235.1. Taxonomy (GTDB): domain Bacteria; phylum Actinomycetota; class Actinomycetes; order Streptosporangiales; family Streptosporangiaceae; genus Palsa-504. The sequence goes on along the minus strand of JBAUAY010000906.1, from coordinate 1,325 downwards.
CGGCCAGCGCCGCCTGAGCGGCCGGAACCATGCCGTGGCCGTACCCGTCGGCCTTCACCACGGCCATCACCTGGCTGCCGCCCACCAGTTCGCGCAGGGCCGCGACGTTCCCGGTAATCGCGCCAAGGTCGACGAAAGCCTGCCGGTCCATGGCGCTCACAGGCTCCGGAACGCGCCCGGCAGCGCCCGGACCAGGTCGGAAGCCCCGATCGGGGCCTGGCCGGTTCCGCCGGGGCTCTCCGGGGTCAGCGTGTCAGCGGCGAGTGTGTCAGCCATCCCGGCCGCGGCGAGCCGGCCGGCCATGCCGTGCAGGTAAGCGGCCACCAGCCCGGCCTGGGCGGGCTCAAGGCCCTGCGCGAGCAGCGCGCCGGCCAGCCCGGACAGCACGTCGCCGCTGCCCGCGGTGGCCAGCCACGGCGTGCCGGTGGGGTTCACCAGGACCGGCTGGTCCGGTGAACCGCCGGAGGCACCCGGCGGCGCGATGACCGTCGTCGAGCCTTTCAGCAAGACCGTGACGCCCAGCTCGCCGGCCGCCCGGCGGGCGTGCTCGAGCCGCCGCGCCTCAACGCTCGCCCCGTCGGTGCCGAGCAGCCGGGCCAGCTCGCCGGCGTGCGGCGTGATCAGCGTCGGGGCCGGCCGCGGCAGCAGGCCCTTGACCTGACTCAGGATCGTCAGCCCGTCGGCGTCCACCAGCACGGGCAAGTCCGTGCCGAGCACCGCCGCCAGCCGCGCCACGGCGTCCTGGCCGGTTCCCATGCCCGGGCCGGCCACCCACGCCTGGACCCGGCCGACCGAACCGAGCAGGTCCCAGTCACCCTCGTCGGGGTGCACGGTAACCACGGTCTCCGGCCAGGCCTGCCGGACCAGGACGGCGGCGACGTTCGCAGTGACCACCCGGACCATGCCGGCCCCGCCGCGCACCGCCCCGCCGGTGGCGAGCAGCACCGCGCCGGTGAAGCGGTCGCTGCCGGCCAGCAGGCCGAGCACGCCCCGCCGGTACTTGTCCGATTCGGCCCCGGGACGGGGCAGCAGCTCCCTGATGTCGTCCCGCTGCGGCGCCGTGGCGCACGGCCCGTCCTTCAGGTACGGGCCCAGGCCGATGTCGATGAGCTCGACGGCTCCCGCGTGCCCGGCGCCCGGGTCGATCAGCAGCCCGGGTTTGATCGCGCCGAAGGTCACGGTGACGTCGGCCCGGATCGCCGGCCCATCCACCGCCCCGGTGTCGGCATCGATACCGCTCGGCAGGTCGACCGCCACCACGGTCGCGCCGGCCTGCCTGGCGCGAGCGGCCTGCCGCGCCAGGCCGGCGAACGGCTCCTGCAGCC
>JBAUAY010000905.1:0-1553 GCA_049676235.1 Streptosporangiaceae bacterium | reverse complement strand
CCGCCAGACCCGTGCGGCCAGGCCGAGCACGGCCGCCTCGTCCGCCTCGAGCCGCAGCTCGGGCAGCTCGTAGGCTTGCTGCCTGATCCGGTAGCCGGGATCGTCGTCGAACGGATGATTGATGCCGGTCTCCAGCGGCACGCCGAGCTCGCGCAGGTCTTCCTTGTCGCGCTCGAACATCCGCTTGAACAAGTCGTCCTGTTCCGGGTAGCCGGGCACGGCGTCGCGGATCTGCTCGGCGGTGAGGTAGCGCCCGGTGGAGAGCAGGCAGACGACAAGGCCGAGCAAGCGCTCGGTCTTGCGCTTCGACATAGGCCAGCCCTCCCGTGGTTCCAGATTATTGTCTCGCAGACGCCGGACCGCCGCGAACTGTGCTGGCCCAGGGGGACGAGCCCCGGACTCCCTTGTAGGGTGCAGGGCGTGATCACATGGCGGAACGGCACGGTGAGCGGGACGCGCCGCGAATGGCCCGGCGCGGTCGAGCTTGACGTGTCGGTGGACGGTGCGCCGGCGGGCAGTGCGCCGGTGCGGGCGCTGGCCTACCCGGCGCTGACCGGGTGCCCGCGTCCCGGCGACCGGGTGCTGGTCAACACCACGGCGCTGGACCTGGGCCTGGGCACCGGCGGCTACGCCCTGGTGATCGCGATCCCGGACCGGCTGCCGCCCGACCCGGAGCTGGCCGGCCACCTAGTCAAGGCCCGCTACTCGCCGCTGCAGGCCACCGTGCTCGGCGCGGATGAGCAGGGGTCACCGCACCACGACGTGCTGCGCGACGCGGATGACATCGGCGGGATGCCCGTCGTGGTGGCCGACCTGCACTCGGCTCTCCCGGCCGTACTGGCCGGGGTCTTTGCCGCGGCCGAACGGTCCGGCGTGATCCGCTCTCCCGTCGGCGGCGGGCCCCGGGTGGTCTACGTCATGCAGGACGGCGGAGCCTTGCCGGCCTGGTTCTCGCGCACCTGCGCGACGCTCAGCGAAGCGGGATGGCTGGCGGCGACCGTGACCACCGGGCAGTCGTTCGGCGGGGACCTGGAAACGGTGACGGTGCATACCGGGCTGCTCGCGGCCCGGCACGTGCTCGGGGCCGACATCGCGGTGGTCGCGCAGGGCCCGGGCAACCTCGGCACCGGGACCCGCTGGGGGTTCTCCGGCGTGGCGGCGGGCGAGGCGATCAACGCCGTCGCGGCGCTCGGCGGCCGGCCGGTGGCATCGCTGCGGGTGAGCGACGCGGACCCGCGCGAACGGCACCGCGGCGTCTCGCACCACAGCCTGACCGCCTACGGCCGGGTCGCGTTGGCCCGGGCGGAGGTGGTGGTCCCGGTGCTGGGCGGGGAGTTCGGCGACCTGGTGGCGGCGGGTGCCGCCCGGCTGAGCGGACGGCACGAGATCGTCACCGTGCCCGTCGACGGCCTCGAGGCGGCGCTGCGGGCATGCCCGGCGCGGCTGTCCACGATGGGCCGCGGGCTGGACGAGGACCTCGCGTATTTCCTCGCCGCGGCGGCGGCCGGCCGACACGCCGGCCGCCTGCTTCAGGCCTCTAGGTTCAGCCCTGC
>JBAUAY010000904.1:0-8664 GCA_049676235.1 Streptosporangiaceae bacterium | reverse complement strand
CGCTGCGGCTGGCCGCCCAGCCGGGCCGAGGCCAGCTCGATGGCCAGCGGCATCCCGTCCAGCCGCCGGCAGATCGACACCACCAGAGGGCTGGCCTGTTCGCTCGCGGCCAGGGTGACGCCGTTGGCCCAGGCCCGGTCCGCGAACAGCGCCACCGCGTCGCAGGACCCGGGCGCCGGCGGACCGGCCTCGCCGGGGCCAGGCAGCGACATCGACGGCACCCGGTAGATCCTCTCCCCGCCGATGCCCAGCGGCTCGCGGCTGGTGGCCAGCAGGTGCACCTTCGGGCAGCGCCGGACGATCGCCTCTGCGGTCTTGGCGCAGTCGTCGATCAGGTGCTCGCAGTTGTCCACCACGATCAGCACATCCTGGGGAGCCAGGGCATCCAGCAGGGCCTCGAGCACCGGCCGACCCGGATTGACGGTCAGCCGCAGCGCCCGGGAGATGGCCGGTGCCACCGCGTCCTGGTCGGTGACTGCGGCCAGCTCCGCCACCCAGACCCCATCCCCGGATCCATCCAGCAGCTCGGCGGCCACCTGCAGGCCCAGCCTGGTCTTGCCGCACCCGCCTGCCCCGGTCAAGGTGACCAGGCGCGCCGATTCCACCAGGGCCCGGACCTCGGCTACCTCCCGTTCCCGGCCGATGAACGCCGACAGCTGGCCGGGAAGATTGTTCGGCAGCGCCGGGTTACCCAGCGAACGCAGCGGCGGGAACTCTGCTCGCATGCCCGCCGCCTGCAGCTGGAAGATCCGTTCCGGGCGGCTCAGGTCCTTCAGCCGGTGCACACCCAGATCGGTCAGTACCGCGCCCGGCGGCAGCCCGTCCCGGACCAGCGCCGCCGCCGTCTCCGACACCAGTACCTGGCCGCCGTAGGCGACCGCGGCCACCCGGGCGGCCCGGTGCACCTCCAGGCCGACCAGGCCGGTAGCCGTCCGCGCCGCCTCCCCGCAATGGATACCGATCCGCACCCGTACCTGCTCCCCGTCCGGCCAGATATGGTCCTGGATGGCCTGCTGCATCTGCAGCACCGCCGCCACGCAGGCCCGCGGTGAGGAGAACACCGCGAAGAACGCGTCTCCTTGCGTGTCCATTTCCCTGCCGTCGTGCGCGGCCAGAGCCGATCGGATCAGGGCGTGATGCGCGGCCAGCACCTGCGCGTAGACCTCTTCCCCCAGCCGCCCGAGCAGCGCCGTCGAGCCCTCAATGTCGGTGAACAAGAACGTGAGGGTCTCCACACTCACAGCGTAGAAGGCCGGGCCAGGATCCCTGAGTTCGGCGGCGGTCAGGGCCATAGGCCGATGGTCCCGGCGAAGGCCGCAGTGATACGCGGGGTCGTGATGTCCAGCATGTGCTGCACGGCCTGACGGCCAGGCAGCACCAGGCCGTCGCTCCAGGCCAGGAGGGCATGCAGGGCGGGTCCGAGCTCGGGCTCGATCTCGGCCCAGCGGTGCGCGGCGAGCCCGCGGTCGGTCGTCCAGGTGGCGTCGTGGATGCTGACCAGCCCGGCCACGGCCAGCAGCGTCTTGCGGGCCAGCTGGCGTCCCAGCCGCCACGGCTCATCCCCGACGGCCAGCGCGTCCCGCCAGCGGGCGGCGTGCTGGGCGATGTCACCGTTGAAGCCGCGTGCCGCCCGGGCGTCGGCGGGGAACCGGGGCAGGCCATGAGCGTAGTCAGGGCCAGCGAGATGGATGCAGTAATGGCGCAGGAAGACCCGGAACCCATACGCCTCGTCGGACCCGCCGGCCAGGTCGCCCGGCGTCGCGGCGGCGATCTCGACCCCCCGGCACAAGCCGCTGAACTGGCTGGACAGCTCGCGGCCGAGTTCTGCGGCTAGCCTCGGGCCCAGCCCGACGGCCAGCAGGTCGACATCGGATTGCGCGTGCCGTGCCCGGCCGGTGGCCACCGATCCGTACAGGAAGGCCGAGGCACCGCGGCCCGCTTCCGCGATCGCCTCGACGGCCGTGCTCAGGACCGGCTCGAAAGGCTGCGGTACCCGGGAGCGAGCGACCCCCGTCGTGATCGTCCCGTCGGCCGCGACTCCCTCGTCCGGATCACGCACGAGGACGGCCTGGCTCAGCTTCCCGGAACCCCACGACAGCAAGTTAACAGCAGCGCTCTATCACCGAGCACTCGATTATGCCGCCAGCGGCGGGAGGCGCAACTGCCCCTCTCGTCATGCGCTGTAGTTGGCGTGGCGCACGCTTGACGCGCGGTATTCGATCTGCGCGGCCAGTGTCCCTTCGGCATTCACCAGCGGAGGCGCATATTGGGCCGATCTGGCGCGCCGCGATCTCCGGCCGGTGATTGAGCACATCGATCGTGCCGCCGGCACAGCGTGATTCTCCGAACCGGGTGATCGTGTTCGTGATCGCCGCGGTGCCGATCGGCCTCGCATGTTCCCGCTTGGAGCTCGCGGGCCCGCTGTGACAGCTGAGGGTTGACACTGACGAAGGTGCCTCGGTACATAACTCAAGTAATGAACCGTGGAGCTACGGGCGGAAACCGGGTGGTTGTGGGAGATAGCCGCCCGGCTCGGGATTGACGCCGATGAGCTGGTCGCGCTGATCCACGAGTCCAGCTGTGCCCAGAGAGGTATCAGGTTATGACGCCAGCGATCTCGGTGGCCGGGCTGTCCCGCCGCTACCGCGACACCGTCGCTACCGCGACACCGTCGCTCTCGACAACGTCAGCTTCAACATCGAGACGGGGTCGATCACCGGGCTGCTCGCCGCACTCACGGTGGTCCGGCTGACCGGCGGGTACGCCACCATGCGCCGCGTCACCGTCTGACCAGCCGGCTTCCGGCGATGCAGGAGATGAGTTGCATGACTTATCGCGCTAACCGGCCCGCAGTTGCCAGCGTGGTCCTGGCGGTCGCCGCCAGCCTGGCCGTCGGCGGCTGCTCGGGCAGTGGCAGCACCACGCCTCCGCTGGTCTGCCCTCCCAGCGCCCCGGCTGCGGGCACAGCGGGCGCGGCGGCCGGGCCGGCCGCTTCGGGAGCCCCGAGCAGTGCGGGCAAGGCAGGCGGCTCCGCAAATCCGGCGGTCGCGGCGGGCTGGGCGCTGCCAGGTGGCAACCTACAGAACACGCGGGATGTCGCCAGCGCGATCAACAGCTCGAACGTCTCCAAGCTGGGCGTGGCGTGGACCGTGCCGCTCCGGATACCGATCACCCATACCGACGGTGCCTACGCGACCACCCCGGTGGTGGTGAACGGCGTGGTGTACGTCCAGGACCTGGAGTCGAACGTGATGGCGATCAGGCTCGCCACCGGCAAGGTCCTGTGGCGGCACACCTACAACTCGCCCAACGGTGGCCCGGACGGCGTCACCGTGGCTAACGGAGTTGTGTACGGAGCGACGAATCACGCCGCGTTCGCCCTGTCGGCGGCCACCGGCGCGCAGTCGTGGAGCCGGACGCTGATCGGCAACGACCACGAGGGCATCGCCATGGCGCCTGGGTATGATCACGGCACCGTTTACGTGTCCACCGTGCCAGCCAACGTGACGGGTCAGTACCTGCCCGGCGGCGAGGGGATCTTGTGGGCGCTGAACGCCAGGACCGGCGCGCCGGAGTGGTCCTGGAACCAGGTGCAGGACCTGTGGGGCAACCCGGGCGTCAACTCCGGCGGCGGGCTGTGGTACACGCCGTCGTTCGACGCCCAGGGCAACATCTACATGGGCATCGCCAACCCCGGCCCGCTGTTCGGCACCAAGGCCTACCCGTGGGGGAGCAGCCGGCCCGGCCCGGACCTGTACACCGACTCGGTGGTGAAGCTGAGTCCTCAGGGCAGGCTGCTGTGGTATTACCAGCTCACCCCGCACGACCTGTACGACTGGGACTTGCAGAACTCACCGGTGCTCGGCACCGTCCACGGGCAGCCGGTGGTGATCGACGGCGGCAAGGCGGGCATCCTGATCGAACTCAGCGCGCAGACCGGAAAGCTGCTCTGGAAGCTCCCGGTCGGCCTGCACAACGGCCACGACCACGACGGCCTGCTCACCGAAAACGCCACGCCCACCTCGCACATCAGCCTGCCCAGGCAGTTCTGCCTCGAACCCGGCGTCGACGGCGGCATCGAGACTCAGCTGGCCTCCAACGGCTCGACCACCTTCGCCGCCGTCAACGACCTCCCGGCGCCGATCTGCGGGACCGGGACCGGCTGCTCGATATCGGAGTCCGCCGCCATCGAGGCGGTGTTCAAGGCCACCGGCGAGATGGTCGCGGTCAACCAGGACACCGGCCAGATCGAATGGGACACCAAGCTCCCGTCCTCGCCCTACGGCGCTGCCGCCGTGACCAACAACGTCGTGTTCACCACTACCTTCCACGGCGACCTGTACGCGCTGAACGCAGCCACTGGCGCGATCCTGCTGAAAACGCCGCTGTCCGCCGGGACGAACGCCCCCGTCACCGTCGACGGCGACTACGTCATCGCCGGAGCGGGCGTCCCGCTCTCCAAGGCCCAGCAGCCACAGATCATCGCCTACAAGCTCGGGGCGACGGGCAAGCTATCTGAAACCGTCGGCTCATAGCCGGCCCCGGATGCTGGCCACGCCGGACGCAGTGCAGGACGCCTCACGACCGCGGCTCTTCGGCCCGCCTGCTCGCGTCCGGTGGCGATGGCAGAATTGTCAAAAGGTGTGTGCCGGGCAAGGACCAGACACCAGGCCCGGCCTGCAGGGATCCACTGCCGGGGTCGGCCCGCGGAAGGTCACCGGCAGCCCGGGTGAATGACTGCGCAGCCGGCTGCTGGCGCACCTAGCCGGCTGCAATCAACGACCGGGAGCATCAGGTCAGGGCAGCCGGAATAGGGCCTTCGCGTTGCCGGAAGCGATCTTTGAGCGGTCTGAGGGGCTGGGGATGGCGTCGAAGAAGTGCTCGACCGCCGCCGCGCCGGGCCGGTGGAACGGGTAATCGGTGGAGAACAGCACCCGGTCGGCGCCCGTGAAGTCGAGGGCGTGGCGCAGCAGCCGCTCCTGCAGCATCCCGCTGCTGGTGATGTGGATGTTGGTCATGATGTAGTCCGACACCCGGCGTTCGAGGTGCTTCGCGATTCCGGAGAGGCTGTCGACCCGATCCATCCAGAACAACAGCATCTCGCCCCAGTGACCGAGCACGAGCTGAAGATCGGGGTGGCGGTCGAACGTGCCACGCAGGATCAGCCGGAGTGCGGACAGGCCCGCGTCCATATGCCAGCCCCAGCCGAAGCTCGCCAGGCCGAGGTCGATCAGCGGATCCAGGCCTCGGTACACGGCATCGCGCAGCTCGTTCGACGGGATCTGCGGGTGGATGAAGATCGGCTGGTGCAAGCGGGCCGCGGTAGCGAACAGTTCGTCGTAGGCGGGATCATCCAGTGTGCGGGTACCCGTCCGTCCGTGCACCATTGCGCCGACGTGACCCAGCTGTGTGGCGCACCGTTCGAGTTCCGCGGCCGCAGCCTGCGGGTTGCTGGTCGGCAGGGTCGCGAACGCGCGGAAGCGGGCCGGATGCGCGCGGACGGCGTCAGTGGCCTCGTCGTTCGCTTCCCGGGCTAGCGTGATGGCCTCCCGGGCGGGGAGTGCCTGGGTGGCGGGCGTGACGACCGACAAGATCGAGACGTCGATCCCGGCGGCGTCCATCGCCTCGACGCGGCCCTGGCCGATGTCCTCGAGCCGGGCCTGGTTGTCGCCGATGGTGTTGAAGGCGACGCTTTCGTCTCGCGCCCCGCCCTGCAAGCGGTCGAGCGCGTCACGGATATTGACGCTGTTCCAGTGCTCTTCGATCGCGATGATCTTCACGTTGATGTCCCTCCAGGCCATTTAGTGGCGGACCGCACGCGCGCTACCAGCGGACGGTCTCACCCTGGTAGTCCAGATACTGCAGCCCGCCCTTGGCGGCCTGGGCCTCGATCGTGTCCACCACGCCAGGGATGCTCTGGCCGATCGTCAGGCGCGCGGCGGGGCCGCCCAGGTCGGTCTGCACCCAGCCGGGCGCCACCAGCAGCAGCGTGTGCGGGTCGTCGGCGTGGCGGGCGGCGAAGCTCCGCATCAACTGGTTCAACGCGGATTTGCTCGCCCGGTAGACCTCGAAGCCGCCCTTGTCATTGTTGGCGACACTCCCCTGGCCTGAGGACATCACTGCGATCGTGCCGTTCGGGGTGACGAGATCCTGCAGTGTTTCCACGACGCGCATCGGGCTCAGCGCATTGGTCACCATCAGGTGGACGAAGGTGTCCGTGGACACGTCGGCGACGGTCTCGCCGGGGCCGTTGGTCACCCCGGCGTTGACGAACAGCAGGTCGAACGTCGTCTGGGCCAGACGTTCGTGCAACGCCGCGACCTGCTCAGGAACCGTGATGTCGACTGTATCCACGACCAGGCGACCAGCTGAGGACCTGGCCAGGTCGTGCAACCCGGTCCGCCCGGCTCCCCGCACCGTTGCGGTCACCTGCCAGCCCCGGGCCAGGTACTCGGCGGCCAGCGCGTAGCCCAGCCCACGTGACGCGCCGATGATCAGGGCGGTCTTGCCGGCAGGTGCTGTCATAGCTGCTCCTCACTCCCCGATGGCGGACCGCTCAGGCCGCGACCTCACTCATCGCTTGTTGAGCCAATCGTACACGATCCGCTCAACAACGGTAGAGTGAACGGCGTGAGTGAGCCGAGGAGCAGAGCCGCGAAGCGCGCAGCCACCGCACAGCGCATCCTGGACGCAGCGCGTGCGGAGTTCGGGGAGCGCGGTCTGGAGGCAACCACCATCCGCCGCATCGCCCAGCGCGCGAGCGTGGACCCCTCCCTGGTCATGCAGCACTACGGATCGAAGGCCGCCCTTTTCGCCGTCGCCATCCAGCTGCGGGACGCCGCTCCGGACGAGATTGCAGCCCATCTACACGACGTCCTGGACGTCCGGCTCGGAACCCTGCCCCCGGAGACCAAGGCTCTCGTCCGGTCCATGCTCACCGCACCCGAGGCAGCGGCCTCGATGAGCGCGTTCCTGAACGAGCGGGTCGCCAACCTTAGTCGCGCCATGAGCGGCGAGGATGCCGACCTGCGCGCAGCGCTGATCGTCAGCAGCATCCTCGGGCTCACCATCGCCCGGCACTTCCTGAAGCTCGACGCGTTCACCCGCGCCTCCGACACCGACATCGCCCGCGTCGCCCGGCCATGGGTAACCACCGGAGTCGACCCCACCTCCGGGTAACATCCCCGGACATCCACCAAGGCCAGCTGAGTCTCATTCGCGGACTCCCCGCGGAAGGCCACCAGTCGACCAGTCATGGATCCCCGTGCAATAAGCACATCACCAGCGGGCGGCCGTTGCGATCACCGTTCGACCCTGCGCAGGGTAGCGACCGCATCCGGCGGCAAGGCCCAGCCCGGCACCGGTGGCGGGCCGGTCAAGGTACCGACGAGCTTGGCGGGGAAGCCGTCCAGGATGGACCGGTCATCGAAACGGTCGCGCTGCTTGACGCAGGCGCCGGCGCGTACCACGGACTCGGCCCCCGTCGCGCTGCCGTCGCACACGATCGCGCCGGGTTCGACGATGCTGCCGCGGCCGATGTGACAGCCGTGGATCATCGCGCCCGGGCCGATCACCGCGTCGTCGTCTATGATCAGCTCGTTGTCGGGCAGCAGGTGCAGCACCGTGTTCTCCAGGATCTGCACCCGCGAGCCGATGCGGACCGGGCCGTGTGAGTCCCCGATGATCTTCACCCCGGCGCCGATCAGCGTGTCTCCGCCGATAACCACGTCGCCGGTGACCTCCGCCGAGTCGAACAAGACCGTTCCGGCGCCGATTGACGGGGTCTTGTCACGGTAGGCGTACAGGGTTCCCATGTGCTCTCCCGCTCGCATCGGCCCGGCGGCGATGGTGCCCGGGTGGTCGGTCAGGTTGGTCTGGTGCTGGCGCAGCACCGCGAGCCGCTCCCGGTCGGCGTCGGTGGCCGACCGGATCACGTGCGGCGGGCGCCCGACCAGGACCGAGTCGGCCGGGACCACGGTGCCCGGCGGGACCAGCGTGCCTTCGCCCAAGATGCACCCGCTGCCCAGGCGGGACCCGGGCATGAGGATCGCGCCGTTGCCGATCTCGCACAAGTCGCCGACAGTAGCGCCGACGATGGTGGCGCGATGACCGAAGACGGTGCGCTGGCCCACCCGGACCGGATGATCGCGGGTGCCGATCACCACCCCGTTCTCCAAGATGGCCGAGTAGTTGCCGATGCTCACCGCGGCGCCGTGCGAGCGCACGACCAGGCCCTGCGCCAGGATCGCGCCGGCGCCGACATGGACCTCGCCGAGGATCACCGCGGAACCGGCGATCTCCGGCTGCGGCTGGTCGATGATCAGCTGGTTGAAGCTCACGGCGGACTCACCGTCCTCCTGCGCCGTCCTTGGGCGGGTGATGGGCCTCTGTCTGCTCCAGTTCGGCGCACTGCCGCGGCGGCCTGCCGTGCCGCCACGAGGATCGGATCCCATACCGGCGAGAACGGCGGAGCGTAGGCGAGGTCCAGGGCGGTCATCTCTTCTACCGTCATTCGGTTCCATAGCGCCGTCGCGGCCGTGTCGATCCGCTTGGCCGATCCCTCGCTGCCGACGATCTGCACGCCCAGCAGGCGTCCGGTGCAGCGTTCGGCGATCATCTTGACGGTCATCTGCCGGGTGCCCGGGAAGTAGGCGGCCTTGGTGC
>JBAUAY010000903.1:0-10254 GCA_049676235.1 Streptosporangiaceae bacterium | reverse complement strand
ATCAGCGACTGGCCGCGGCCCATGTCCCCGGCCGCGAAAACGCCCGGCACCGACGTCGCGTACGAGCCGTCGCGGGCGACATTACCCCGCTGGTCGAACTCGACGCCGAGGTCGGCGAGCAACCCGGGCCGTTCGGCCCCGGTGAAGCCCATGGCCATCAGCACCAAGTCACAGCGGAGCTCACGCTCGCTGCCGGCCACCGGGGCGAATCCGGCCGCGTCGGCCAGCTGCAGCGCCCGCACCCGCCCCGCGGAATCGCCGAGGAACTCCAGCGTGGTCACCGCGTAGGTGCGCTCGCCGCCTTCCTCGTGCGCGCTCGAGACCCGGTAGATCATCGGGTAGATGGGCCACGGCTGGTGGCCGGGCCTGGTCTCGGGCGGGCGGGGCAGGATCTCGAGCTGGGTCACCGAGGCCGCGCCCTGCCGGTGCGTGGTGCCCAGGCAGTCCGCGCCGGTGTCGCCGCCGCCGATGATGATCACGTGCCGCCCGCGGGCGCTGATCGCCGGATCGGCCGGGTCGGCGGGGTTCGCGGCGACGGCGCGGTTGGAGAGCGGCAGGTACTCCATGGCCTGGTGGATGCCATCCAGCTCACGCCCGGCCAGCGGCAGGTCGCGCGGCACCCGGGCGCCGCCGCACAACCCGATCGCGTCATACGCGGCCCGCAGTTCTTCCGCCGTGACGCCGGTGCCGGCCTCGACGCCGCAGCGGAACTCGGTGCCCTCGGCTCGCATCTGGTCGAGCCGCCGGTCCAGGTGCCGCTTCTCCATCTTGAACTCGGGGATGCCGTACCGCAGCAGGCCGCCGGGCGCGTCGTCGCGCTCGAAGACGGTCACCGCGTGCCCGGCCCTGGTCAGCTGCTGGGCGGCCGCCAGCCCGGCCGGGCCGGAGCCGACCACCGCGACTGTCCGCCCCGACAAGGCTGCCGGGGGCAGTGGCACCACCCAGCCGGACGCGAACGCCCGGTCGATGATCTCCACCTCGACCTGCTTGATCGTGACAGGATCCGCGTTGATCCCGAGCACGCAGGCGGCTTCGCACGGCGCTGGGCAAAGCCGCCCGGTGAACTCGGGGAAGTTGTTGGTGGCGTGCAGCCGGTCGGCGGCGTCCTGCCAGTCGTGCCGCCAGACCAGGTCGTTCCACTCCGGGATCAGATTGCCCAGCGGGCAGCCGTTGTGGCAGAACGGGATGCCGCAGTCCATGCACCGGCCCGCCTGCCGCTCAAGACGGCCGGCCGGAAACGGCTCGTAGACCTCGCGCCAGTCCCGCAGCCGCAGGTCGACCGGGCGCCGGACCGGGGTCTCGCGCGGCGTGGTCAGGAAGCCCTTCGGGTCAGCCATGACCGTCCCCTCACCCGTGCGCCGCGGCCATGACGGCCTCGTTGACGTCGCGGCCCTCGCGCTCGGCCTGCGAGGCGGCGGATAGCACCCGCTTGTAGTCCTTCGGCATGACCTTGGTGAACCGGCCAGGATCCCAGTCCGCGAGCAGCCTGGCCGCGACGGCGGAGCCGGTCTCCGCGTGATGGCGTTCCACCACCTCGCGCAGGAACTTTCCGTCCTCCTCCGGGTCCACCTGGTCCAGGTCGACCATCTCCATGTTCACCCGGATCTCAGGCAGGTCAAGCGCGTAGGCGATGCCACCGGACATGCCCGCCGCGAAGTTCCGGCCGACCGGGCCGAGGATCACCACCCGGCCGCCGGTCATGTACTCGCAGCCGTGGTCGCCGGTACCCTCGGTGACCGCGAGCGCGCCGGAATTCCGCACGCAGAACCGCTCGCCTACGATGCCGCGCAGGAAGATCTCGCCGCCGGTGGCGCCGTAGCCGATCACGTTGCCCGCGATGACCTGCTCTTCGGCAGTGAACGTGGCTTGTGCGGGGGGCCTGACGATGAGCCGACCGCCGGACAGCCCCTTGCCTAGGTAGTCGTTGGCGTCGCCTTCGAGGCGCAGCGTGATGCCATGCGGCAGGAAGGCGCCGAACGACTGGCCGGCCGAGCCGCGGAATGAGATGTCGATCGTGTTCTCGGGCAGCCCCTCACCGCCCCAGCGCCTGGTCACCTCGTAGCCGAGCATGGTGCCCACGGTCCGGTTGACGTTCCTGATCGGCAGGTCGAGCCGGACTGGGCGGCCGTCGGCGAGCGCGCCTTCGGCGAGCTGGATGAGCGTGTTGTCTAGCGCCTTTTCCAGGCCGTGGTCCTGGCTCTGCTTACAGGTAAGGGAGGCGCCGTCGGGCAGCGGAGGTCCGTAGAGCAACGGGGAAAGGTCGAGCCCGGAGGCCTTCCAGTGATCCACCGCCAGCGCGGCGTCGAGCAGATCCACCCGGCCGATGATCTCCTCCAGGCGGCGGAATCCGAGCCGGGCCAGGTACTCCCTGACCTCCTCGGCGATGAACTCGAAGAAGTTCACCACGAACTCGGGCCGGCCGGTGAACCGGGCCCGCAGCTCGGGGTTCTGGGTGGCCACGCCGACCGGGCAGGTGTCCAGGTGGCAGACCCGCATCATCACGCAGCCCGACACGACCAGCGGCGCGCTGGCGAATCCGAACTCCTCCGCGCCGAGCAGCGCGGCGATGATCACGTCCCGGCCGGTCTTGAGCTGGCCGTCGGCCTGAACTACGATCCGGTCTCGCAGCTTGTTGCGCAGCAGCGTCTGCTGGGTCTCGGCCAGGCCGAGCTCCCACGGCGCGCCGGCGTGCTTGAGCGAGGTAAGCGGGGCCGCGCCGGTGCCGCCGTCGTGCCCGCTGATCAGGACCACGTCGGCGTGCGCCTTGGACACCCCGGCCGCCACCGTGCCCACCCCGACCTCGGACACCAGCTTGACGTGTACCCGGGCCGCCGGGTTGGCGTTCTTCAGGTCGTGGATCAGCTGGGCCAGGTCCTCGATCGAGTAGATGTCGTGGTGCGGCGGCGGCGAGATCAGGCCGACGCCAGGCGTGGAGTACCGCGTCTTGGCGATCCACGGATACACCTTGTTCCCCGGCAACTGGCCGCCCTCCCCCGGCTTGGCCCCCTGCGCCATCTTGATCTGCAGGTCGTCGGCGTTGACCAGGTACTCGCTGGTAACGCCGAACCGCCCGCTGGCGACCTGCTTGACCGCAGAGCGGCGCAGGTCACCGTTGGCGTCCGGGATGAACCGGTCGGAGTCCTCGCCGCCCTCGCCGGTGTTGGACCGGCCGCCCAGCCGGTTCATCGCGATCGCGAGGGTCTGGTGGGCCTCGGCCGAGATCGAGCCGTAGGACATGGCCCCGGTGGCGAACCGCCGCACGATGCTGGAGGCCGTTTCCACGTCTTCGACCCGAACGGGCCGGGGTTCTACTGGAGGCTCCGCTGCGCCAATCCCCTCGTCGACGCCCCGGATGCGGAGCAGCCCGCGCAGCGTCATCAGCCGCCGTGACTGGTCGTTGACCAGCGTGGTGTACTCCTTGAAGACCTCGTACCGGCCGCTGCGGGTGGCGTGCTGCAGCTTGAAGACCGTCTCCGGGCTGAACAGGTGCGGCTCACCGTCACGCCGCCACTGGTACTCACCGCCGCCCTCGAGCCGCCGGAACGCCATGCCCGCGCCGCCGGCCGCGTGGCCCGCTCGCAGCCGGGTCTCCTCGGCGAGCTCGTCGAAGCCCACGCCGGACAGCCGCGAGGTGGTGCCTGCGAAGCAGGTCTCGATCACCTCCGGGCCCAGGCCGAGGGCCTCGAAGATCTGCGCGCCGGTGTAGGAGGCGACGGTGGACACGCCCATCTTGGACATGATCTTCAGCAGGCCCTTGCCGAGAGCCTTGAGCAGGTTGGCCTCGGCCTTCTTCTCGGTCAGCTTCGGGTCCCCGGCCATGCCCCGCCGGACCAGGTCCCGGACCGACTCGATGGCCAGGTACGGGTTGATGGCGGCGGCGCCGTAGCCGACGAGCAGGGCCACGTGGTGGCATTCGCGGACGTCCCCGGCCTCCACGATCAGGCCGGCCCGGGTGCGCGACTTCTGCTTGATCAGGTGGTGGTGTACCGCCCCGGTCACCAGCAGCGACGGGATGGGGATGAGTGCGGCGTCGCCTCCAGGCCTGGGCCGGTCGGACAAGATGATCAGCCGGGCGCCGGCCTCGATCGCGGCCGAGACCTCGGCGCAGATCACGGTGAGCCGGACGCGCAGGCCCTCGCCGCCGCCACGCGGGTCGTAGCGGCCGTCCACCACGTGGGAGGCGAACCCGGGCAGGTTGCCCCCGTCGTTGATGTGCACGATCTTGGCCAGGTCGTTGTCGCTGATCACCGGGTAAGGCAGCACGATCTGGCGGCAGGAGGCCGGCATCGGCTCGAGCAGGTTCTGCTCGGGCCCGGTGATCGTGCCGAGCGAGGTGACCAGCTCTTCCCGGATGGCGTCGAGCGGCGGGTTGGTCACCTGGGCGAACAGCTGGGTGAAGTAGTCGAACATCAACCGCGGCCGGTCGGAAAGCACCGCCACCGGTGTGTCCGTGCCCATGGACCCGATCGGCTCGGCACCGGCCCGCGCCATCGGGGCCAGGATGACCCGCAGCTCCTCCTCGGTGTATCCGTGCGTCCGCTGCCGCGCCGCCAGGTCGGGCCCGGCCGCCGCTTTGTCTGCAGTTTTGGGGGTTATAGCACCCAGAACTGCAGACAAATCAGCAGTATCGGGCAGGTCGTCGAGGTAGACCAGGCCGGCGTGTAGCCAGGCCTCGTAGGGGTGCTCGGCGGCGAGGGCGGCCTTGACCTCCTCGTCCTCCACGATGCGGCCGGTCGCCGTGTCGGCCAGGAAGACGCGGCCCGGCTGCAGCCGGCCCTTCCTGACCACCGTCGCCGGGTCGATGTCGAGCACGCCGACCTCGCTGGCCAGCACGACCAGGTCGTCGCTGGTCACCCAGTACCGGCCGGGCCGCAGGCCGTTGCGGTCGAGCACCGCGCCGATCACCGAGCCGTCGGTGAACGCGATCAGCGCCGGACCGTCCCACGGTTCCATCAGCGCGGCGTGGAACTGGTAGAACGCGCGCCGCTCCAGCGTCATCTCCTCGTGGTTCTCCCACGGCTCAGGGATCATCATCAGCACCGCGTGCGGCAGCGACCGGCCGCCCATGTGCAGCAGCTCGAGGCACTCATCGAAGCTGGCCGAGTCGCTGCCGTCGGCATTGACCACCGGGAAGAGCCGCTCGATCCCCCGGCCGTCCCTGGAACGCGGGATGAGGTCGCTGGCCAGCATCGCCTCCCGGGCCCGCATCCAGTTGCGGTTGCCCCGGACGGTGTTGATCTCGCCGTTGTGAGCCACGTACCGGTAGGGGTGGGCCAGCGGCCAGGACGGGAACGTATTGGTGGAGAACCTGGAGTGCACCAGCGCAAGCGCCGAGCCGTACCTGGGGTCGGACAGGTCCGGGTAGAACGGTCCGAGCTGCGGCGCGGACAGCATCCCCTTGTACACGATGGTCCGGGCGGACAGGCTGGCGAAGTACACCCCGGCCTCGTGTTCGGCCCGCTTGCGCAGGCAGAACGCCATCCGCTCGAGCTCCAGGCCACGCTGGCCCTCGGCGCCCGCGACGAACATCTGGAGCACGTCGGGCAACACCGCCCGCGCGCCATCGCCGCAGGCGGTGATGTCGAACGGGACCTCGCGCCAGCCGAGGATGGTCAGCCCCTCCGCGGCGGCGAGCCGGGCCAGGACGGGAGTGACCAGGTGCCGTTCGGCGGAGAAGAAGGCCATGCCCGCCGCGTAGGCGCCGGCATCTGGCAGCTCGAAGCCGCACGACGCGCGGAAGAACTCGTCGGGGATCTGGGTCAGGATCCCCGCCCCGTCCCCGGTCCCGGGGTCGCCGCCCTGGGCGCCCCGGTGCTCAAGGTTGCACAGCACCCGCAGGGCCCTGGCCACCACATCGTGACCGCCGCGTCCAGACAGGTCCGCGACGAAACCGACGCCACAGGCGTCGTGCTCGAACCGGGGGTCGTAAAGGCCAGCAGCCGCCATGCGCTCTCCAGTCGTCTCTCGAAAACGCCACATCAGTGCGCTGGGGACGACACTGGCCCTGTTACACAGACATTACATCACCGGAAGAATCCTCTACCAGGGCTCGCTTGGGGTGGACGCGAGCCGGCGGTTTGCGCCCGGGTCTGGTCAGGTACATGCCCACCACGGCGAGGACGAAAACGGCGATGTCGCCGAGCGCTCCGTAGCGCACGCCGAAGGCGTGCGGCAACGGGCCGATCCGCAACGACTCCACCCAGAAGCCGCCGGCCGCGTACCCGGCCGCGCACAGCATGAACGTCCGTTCGCCGCTGAGCGCGAACCGGCCGGCCGCCCAGATCACCGCGAAGCCCAGCGCGACCTCCCACAGCGACTGGTACAAGAAGGCCGGTTGGAAGGTGGCGTAGTTCTCGTCACCGGGCACGCGGTGCTCGGGCGAGATACTCACCGCCCACCACCACGTCGAGGGGCGGCCGTAGAACTGCTGCACCCACCAGTTGCCCAGGCCGCCGACGGCCAGCCCGAATGCGATGGCGGGCGCGGCCGCGCCTGCGACAGGTCCCAGTCGCACTCCGGACCGGCGGCAGGCGATCCACGCGCCGGCCGCGCCAAGGGCCACCGCGCCCGGTACGCCGATGGCCGCGACCCCCACCGTGGCGGCGTGCCATAGCCGGTACGCATGGCCGAAGTCGTGCCTGGTGTCCAGGAGAATGGCGTGCGCCACCGCGCCGGCCAGGCCGAACGGGATGGCCCAGGCGGCCACGTCGAGGATGACCCCGGGCCGGACCCCAGAACCGCCGGAGCGCCGGTACCTGCGGCTGGCCACCGCGACCGCGACGATGATCCCCGCGATGACACACAGCGCGTAGGCCCGGACCGACAGCGCCCCAAAGGGTCCTAGACGCCAGACGGCGTAGCCGGGGCTCGGGATCGACGCGAGCGGCATCTTCCGGAGACTACTCGCTCCGTCAGGCAGGACAGCTCTGTCTTAAGAACAGTGTCTCCGGACTCCCGCGGAAAGCTCGGTGGTTAGCTCCCGGACCCCGGCTATTCCTGCCTCGCCCAAACGGCGGACGAAGGCGGAACCGACGATCACGCCGTCGGCAAACGCCGCCACCTGGGCCGCCTGGGCGCCGTTGCTGACGCCGAGGCCGACGGCCACCGGCAGGTCGGTGTGCTCGCGGATCCGCTCGACCAGGCCGCCCGCGTCGCCGCTTACCGCGTCCCTGGTACCGGTGATGCCCATCAGCGAAGCGGCGTAGACGAAGCCGCGACAGGCCCCGGCGATCATGGCCAGCCGCTGGCCGGTCGAACTCGGCGCGACCAGGAACACCCGGTCCAGGTCGCGGGAGTCCGAGGCCTCCAGCCAGGGGCCCGCTTCCTCCGGAGGGAGGTCGGGGGTGATCAGCCCCGAACCGCCCGCCGCGGCCAGGTCGCGGGCGAAGGCGCGCACGCCGTACCGGTCGACCGGGTTCCAGTAGGTCATGACCAGGGCGGGCACGCCCGTTGCCGCGACCGCCTCGACGGTGCGGAGCACGTCGGCGACGTGGGTCCCGTTAACCAGCGCCCGGTGCACCGCCTCGGCGATCACCGGGCCGTCCATCACCGGGTCGGAGTAGGGCAGGCCAACCTCGATGATGTCGGCTCCGGCCTGGGCCATGGCCTGGGCGGCCTCGATGGCGCCGTCCACGGTGGGGAACCCGGCCGGCAGGTAGCCGACCAGGGCCGCGCGGTTGTCGGCGCTCGCCTTGCCGAAGGCCACCGTGACGGCGCCAGTCATCCGCTCACGCCCTTACACGCCGAACCATTTCGAGGCGGTGTCCACGTCCTTGTCGCCGCGACCGGACAGGTTGACCACGATCAGCCCGCCGGGGCCGAGTTCCCGGCCCACGTCGAGCGCGCCGGCCAGCGCGTGCGCGGACTCGATGGCCGGGATGATGCCCTCGGTCCGGCACAGCACGGAAAACGCGTTCATCGCCTCGGCGTCGGTGACGGCGCGGTAGGTGGCCCGGCCGGTTTCCATCAGCCAGACGTGCTCGGGGCCGACGCCCGGGTAGTCCAGGCCGGCCGAGATGGAATGGGTGTCGAGGGTCTGGCCCTCGTCGTCCTGCAGCACGAAGGTCCGCATGCCGTGCAGCACGCCTTGCGACCCGCCGGTGAGCGTGGCCGCATGGTGCCCCGGGCCCAGGCCGTCGCCGCCCGCCTCACAGCCGATCAAGCGTACCGAGGCGTCGGGGACGAAGGCGTGAAAGATGCCGATGGCGTTGGAGCCGCCGCCGACGCAGGCGATCACCGCATCCGGCAGCCGCCCGGTGGTCTCGAGCACCTGCTCGCGGGCCTCCAGGCCGATCACCCGCTGGAAGTCCCTGACCATCATCGGGAACGGGTGCGGGCCGCCGACCGAGCCGATGCAGTAGTGCGTGTGGCCGACCGACCTCACCCAGTCGCGGAAGGCCTCGTTCATGGCGTCCTTGAGCGTGCGGGTACCGGTCGTGACCGGGATGACCTCGGCGCCCAGTATCCGCATGCGGGACACGTTCAGCGCCTGCCTGCGGGTGTCCTCCTCGCCCATGTAGACGGCGCAGTCCAGGTCGAGCAGCGCGCACGCGGTCGCGGTGGCCACGCCGTGCTGGCCGGCCCCGGTCTCCGCGATCACCCGGGTCTTGCCCATCCGCCTGGCCAGCAGCACCTGACCGAGCACGTTGTTGATCTTGTGCGATCCGGTGTGGGTCAGATCCTCGCGCTTGAGCAGCACCGTGCAGCCGCCAGCCTGCTCGCCGAACCGCCTGGCCTCGGTGAGCAGCGTCGGCCGGCCCGCGTAGCCGCGCAGCAGCCGGTCAAGCTCGGCCCGGAAGACCGGATCCCGGCGCGCCTGGTCGTAGGCGGCGGTCAGTTCGTCCAGCGCCGCCATCAGCGCCTCAGGGGCGAACCGTCCGCCGTAGGCGACGCCGGGGGCCTCGCTGGCCCCGCCCTCCTCGGCGACCCCGACCGCGCCGACCACAAAGTGACCGGAGGTGTCGGGCACCGGGGCGATGTCGGGCTCGGCGGGCTGTGTCTGCTCGATGAGCTGTGCCTGCTGGATGACCTCAGCGTCCTGGGTGGTGGCCGTCATCCGCGTTCTCCTCGCAGCGCGGGGTGCGAACCCGCAGTCACCAGGTCGGCAACGGCGCAGCGCGGGTCCTTCTCGGTGACCAGGCTCTCGCCGACCAGCACGGCGTCGGCGCCGGACGCGGCGTAGGCGAGCAGGTCGCGGGGGCCGCGGACGCCGGACTCGGCCACCTTGACAATCCCCTCCGGGATCCGGGCGGCCACCCGGCCGAAGATCCCGCGGTCCACCTTGAGCGTAGCCAGGTTGCGCGCGTTGACGCCGATCACGGTGGCCCCCGCGTCGAGCGCCCGGTCGAGTTCGGGGTCGGCGTGCACTTCCACCAGCGGCAGCATGCCGATCGAGATGGCCCGCTCGACCAGCGATACCAGCGCGCTCTGCTCGAGCGCGGCGACGATCAGCAGCACGACGTCCGCACCGTGCGCGCGCGCCTCCCACAGCTGGTAGGAGCTGACCACGAAGTCCTTGCGCAGCACCGGCACCTGCACGGCCCGGCGCACCGCGTCCAGGTCCTCCAGGCTACCGCCGAAGCGACGCGACTCGGTCAGCACACTGATCACCTTGGCGCCGCCGGCCTCGTAGTCCGCGGCCAGTGCCGCCGGGTCGGTGATGGCCGCCATCTGGCCCCGTGACGGGCTGGCCCGTTTGACCTCGGCGATAACGCTGACGCCTTCTGCCTTCAGCGCGGCCATCGCGTCCCGCGGTGACGGCGCCCGCCGCGCCATCTCCTTCAGGTGCTCAAGAGAGACGTGCCGCTGCCGTTCGGCGAGATCGGCACGCACGCCGTCTAGGATCTCGTCGAGCACACTCACGCGGTTCGCTGGTCCCCTCAGTCGGAACTGTTGCGCCACTGATGGTAGCCCGGCCACCCAGGTGCCTCCGTGACTGCCCCCCTGAAATCGCGCCGGTGCAATCTTCGTCATGGATCGATCGCGTAGCCGGCGCCGCGGGCCGTCCTGATCACGACAGCCGACCCGATCTTGGCTCTGAGCTGGGAGATATACACGTCCGCGGCCCGGTCAGCGGCGGCCGGGTGGCCCGCGGCGGCGAGCAGCTGGCGGCGAGACAGGACGCGCCCCGGATGGTCCAGCAGGGCCGCCAGGACCGCGAACTCGGTGGCGGTCAGTTTCACCGGCTGGCCGCCGCCCACCGCGGTCCGGACCCGCAAAGTCCGGCCGTCGAGCCAGAGGCCGCCGGCGGTCCGT
>JBAUAY010000902.1:0-1761 GCA_049676235.1 Streptosporangiaceae bacterium | reverse complement strand
CCGTGCTCGATCAGATCGACACCGCCGCGCGGGAACTCGCCGGCCTGCCCGCCGAGGCAGGCACGGTCCGCCTGGGCTGGTTCACCAGCGCGGGCGCCAGCCTGCTGCCCCGCGCCCTCGCGGCCCTGCGCCGCGCCCATCCCGCCATCACCGTCATCACCCGGGAAGGCAGCACCCCCGCGCTGGTCCGCGCGCTACGGGCCGGCCGCGTGGACATGGCTCTGCTGGCCTCAGCACCGCCGTTCCGCCCACCCGACGCGGAGACACCGCCGCTGGACCTTCAGGTACTCGCCGAGCGCAGCCTGTGCCTCGCGGTACCCGCCGCCCACCCGCTCGCCCGCCAGAACGCAGCCGACGTCGCCGACCTGCGCGGTCAGCACTGGATCGCCAGCCCTTCTTCCGCAGACGAGACACTGATGGGGGTCTGGCCGGGGCTGGACGAGCGACCCGGGATCGCCCACACGGCCCGGGACTGGCTGACCAAACTGCACCTGGTCGCGGCAGGATGCGGAGTGACCACCGTGCCCGCCTCATTCGCGGCCATTGCCCCCCCGGGCGTGCGGGTCCTGGCCGTGCGCGGCGGGTCGCAGGAACTACGGCGCGTCATCCTAGCCCGGCTCCCGCACCCGCTCACCGAGCCAGCCGCCCGCCTCGCCGACGCTCTGCGCGCCGCAGCCACCGACGTGCCGACTCCGAGATAGCCCACACCAACCACGCACCGCACACGACGCTCCAGATCATCCTCCTCTGTTCCCCGGGGTAGTGTCGCGTGGTGTGAGCGCTGAGCGCGGGCCGTGGATCGACCTGCACGGTCACGCTGGCCGGTGCTTCCTGGCCGGCCTTCCGGCCCGGCATCCGATGGTGGCGGCGCTGGGCGCGGCGTCGATCGAAGACGCGGTGCGGGCCGCCCGGGCCGCGGGCATGACCGCGCTGGTGCTGGCCACCGTGTCCGACTTCGCGGTGCTCCGGCCTGACCCCGTGACCGGGTTGCGGGCACACCGGGATTTCCGCCCTGGCGAGGCGTACGCCGATCACCGCCGCCAGCTGGAGGCGATCCGGCGGGACATCGCTGCGGCAGGCGCCGAGGTGGCGACGTCGGCGGCCGACGTGGACCGGGCCGCCGGCGACGGGCGCACCGTGGTGCTGCTCGGCTGCGAGGGCGGCGACTTCCTCGAGGGCGACCTGCGGCGTCTGGAAGAGGCTCGCGCGGCCGGCGTCACCGTGCTCACCCTGGTGCACTACCGGGTCAACGAGATCGGCGACGTGCAGACCGAGCCGCCGGTGCATGGCGGCCTGAGCCGGTTCGGCCGTGCCGTGGTCGCTGAGTGCAACAGGCTCGGCGTCGTGGTCGACTGCGCGCACGCCAGTTTCGCCGCCACCATGGCGGTGCTGGAGGTATCCA
Organism: Streptosporangiaceae bacterium; assembly: GCA_049676235.1. Taxonomy (GTDB): domain Bacteria; phylum Actinomycetota; class Actinomycetes; order Streptosporangiales; family Streptosporangiaceae; genus Palsa-504. Next base: position 359 of record JBAUAY010000902.1, on the reverse strand, counting down.
GTCAGCCGGTGATCATTTCGCACGGCCAGCTCGGCCACGCCGGTACCGCTCACCCGCGGTTGCTGACCACCGCGCACGTGGCCGCGGTCGCCGCGGCGGGCGGCCTGATCGGCGCCTGGCCGGCCGGCCTGACCAGCCGGTCCCTAGCCGATTTCGGCACCGAGATCATCCGGCTGACCGAGGTCGCCGGTCCCGGCCACGTGGCTATCGGCACCGACCTCGACGGCAACTACCGGCCCGTCGTGACCAGCTACCACCAGCTCGCCGACCTGGCCGGGCTCCTGCAAGACCGCGGGCTCCCGGCCGCCCAGGTCCGGCAGATCCTCGGCGGCAACGCCGCGGACCTGCTGCACCGCATC
>JBAUAY010000901.1:0-11850 GCA_049676235.1 Streptosporangiaceae bacterium | reverse complement strand
GGCGTGACATCGTCCCATGCGGCGGCCGGCACGTCGGCCAGCGTCACCCGCCGCCCGGCCGCGCGCGACAAGTCGCCCAGCCAGATCGCGGTGTTGATCTCGTAGATCACGGGCTTGTCCGGCCATCCGGTCATCGGGGCACCTCGCGCGCCTTTCCCACTGACGCTCCTGGCGGACCATGTGGTTCACCATTCGCTCGCTGTCGTCGCGAGTTCCGGCCCGATCCGCGGTTTTGCGGATGGCCGACAGGCTGCCAGAATGTCGTCGGCAACGGCGCCGCGCATCACCCGGGCGGGATGATTTCGGGCGCTTCGGGTCGGGCGCAGACTGCTGCTGAGCACGTCGTGATGGCACCCAGCGGGATTAGGGGCAGCCTTCACGTTCGATAGTGGCCTGAATTCACCTCGTGACTGGGTGGAGAGCATGCGCGATGACTGAAGAACTGACTGGGAGTCGACGGTCGAGCCGGTCGACCCTGCGGGGAAGCCCATTCCCGCCCATCGCCGAGTATGGATTCTTGTCCGATTGCGAGGTATCCGCGCTGATCGGCCAGCGGCACCGTGGAATGGATGTGCCTTCCTCGGATGGACAGCCCGAGCGCATTCGCCGCGGTCCTGGACCGGGGCGCCGGGTGGTTCCGGCTAGGACCGGCCGACGTCACGGTACCGGCTGGCCGACGCTATCTACCCGGGACGATGGTGCTGGAGACGACGTGGGCCACCCCGGGAGGCTGGGCCGTGGTCCGTGACGTCCTGCTGGTCGGGCCGTGGCGCCATGATTCACTCAGATCGAGTACCCACGCCAGGGTGCCCGCCGATCACAGCGCAGAACGGGTGCTGCTGCGGACCGTACGGTGCCTGACCGGCTCGATCGACTTCCTTTTGGAGTGCGAGCCGGCCTTCGACTATGGCCGCCAGCGCGGTGTATGGCGATACACCGGAAGCGGATACGGGGAAGCAGAGGTCCTGCTGGGCCAGGACGAACCGCAATTCCAGCTGACCACCGACCTGAACCTGGGATTCGAGGGGCCGCGGGCGATCGCGCGCCGCCGCCTGACGGCCGGGGAACAGGTCTTCTGCGCGATGTCTTGGGGAGACGGCTCGCCGCCCAAGACCTTCGCCGAGGCTCACCAGCGGCTGGCCGTTACGGCGGATTTCTGGCATGGCTGGATCAGCCGGGGCAATTTCCCAGATCACCCATGGCGCAAATACCTGCAAAGGTCCGCGCTGACGCTCAAGGGCTTGATTTACGCGCCTACCGGGGCGCTGCTCGCGGCAGCGACCACATCGCTACCGGAGACCCCGGGCGGGGACCGTAACTATGACTACCGGTATTCCTGGCTGCGTGATTCGACGTTCATGCTCTGGGGCCTGTACACGCTGGGCTTTGACCGGGAGGCGAACGACTTCTTCTACTTCATCTCCGACCTGGCCGAACAGGACGCCGACTTGCAGATCATGTACGGGATCGGCGGCGAGCGGGAACTGACCGAGCAGACCCTTGATCATCTGTCGGGCTATGACGGCGCACGGCCGGTCCGCATCGGCAACGGCGCCTGGGATCAGCGCCAGCATGATGTCTGGGGCGTGCTGCTGGACTCCGTCTACCTGCACACCCGTTCCCGAGACCGGCTGGATGACCGCCGCTGGCCGATGCTGGTGCGTCAGGTCGAGGCCGCCATCGAGCACTGGCGGGAACCCGATCAGGGGCTATGGGAGGTCCGCGGTGCAGCTCAGCATTTCACCGGCTCCAAGGTGCTGTGCTGGGTGGCCGTGGATCGGGGCGCGAAGCTGGCTCAGCTGCGCGGCGACGAAGGGCACGCGGCTGAATGGCGCAAGGTAGCCGAGGAAATCCACGCCGACGTTTGCGCCAACGGAACCGACGACCGCGGAGTCTTCTGCCAGCACTACGAAACCACCGCCTTGGACGCCTCGGCGCTACTCATCCCGCTGCTCGGGTTCCTTCCCCCGGAGGATGAGCGGGTGCGCTCGACCGTGCTGGCCATCGCTGATGAGCTCACCGAGGATGAGCTGGTCCTGCGTTACCGGGTCGAGGAGACCGACGACGGCTTCAGCGGCGAGGAGGGAACGTTCACGATCTGCTCGTTCTGGCTTGTCTCAGCGCTGACCGAAATCGGGGAGCTGGACCGCGCCCGGGCCCTGTGCGAGAAGCTCCTGTCCTACGCCACCCCGCTGTTCCTGTACGCCGAGGAGATCGACCCGCATTCCGGCCGTCACCTCGGGAACTTCCCGCAAGCCTTCTCTCATCTGGCGCTCATCAACGCCGTCATGCACTTGATCAGGGCGGACGAGCAGCTCAGCGCCGAAGCGATGCGCGCATCCGGATCTGGCGATGAGCTCTGACCGCACCCTGCTGGTCGTGGGCGGGGGTCGGCTGGGGTCACTTCCGCCCTCCAGGCCTGCGAGCTCGGCGCGCAGGTTACCTTGCTTGAAGATCGGCCGGACCCTCGGCATCGGGCGCTTCCCGCAGGTCTGGAGCTACCTCGGACCTGAAGATTGACGAGCCGCGTGGTTCACGGCGACCGGAGCCTACGCAGGTACGTCAAAGGCGATCACGCTCTTGATGCCGGTCGGCCTGCCCAGAATCAGGTCTGGTGCCTGCTCTGGCGGGTAGCGGCCGGCGATGAGGGTCCGGACCACGGCCGGCCAGCGCCGCCGGAAGACATCAAGATTTCGTAGCGCGGATGCGAAGGCGTCAGACCCGGCGTTTACCGTGCCCAGCAGTACCTGGTTCTTCAGCACCATGTCCCGCATGAGGCGAGCCGGATCCGCCTCGACAAAAGCCTGCAGGCCAGGGACGCCGGTCAGCACGAAGATGCCGTTGGCGCCCAGGACCTGCAACGCCTGCAGGGCAAAGTAAGACTGCCCGACCGCTTCATAGACCAGGTCAATGTTGCCCGTTTGCGCCGCCAGCCGCGGGAACGTCGTGGTCTGGGAGGAGACATAGGTCGCGCCGATGGCGTCGACCAGATCGATCCGCGGGTTGGGCGGCACCTCGCGTGAGTAGACGTAGGTGGTAAAGCCGGCCGCGGCCAGCTTCATCGCTCCCAGCAGTCCGACCGGGCCGATGCCGAGCACCAGCGCAGAAAGCCCCCGGCCTCGCTCCTCGCGGGGTGTTTGCGGGTCGAGCCAGGGCGGGCGATGCTGCATCATCCAGAAAATCTGAGCGAGCGCCTTCTCGGCGATGGTCAGCGGCTCAGCCAGCACCGCGATCTCCCGCAGACCGGGCGGCACGACGTTCATGTACCGCTCGTAGTCGACGACATACTCGGCCATGTAGCCGTGTGCTTCCTTGATGCCGCGCTCCTTGAAGTCGCCCGTATAGCAGTAATCCTGGTGTCCGGAACGGCAGGAAAGGCAGCTGGAATGGGGACATGGGCGGCGCACCGATGGCACAACGAGATCGCCCGCCTGGAAGCGCTCCACGGCCGAGCCAACCTGCACGATCTCGGCCACCGACTCGTGACCGATCACCAGATGATCATCCCCGGGCGGTGGAGTGCCGTACTCAAAGGAACAGATCTCCTTGTCGGTGCCGCAGATGCCGATGTCCAGCATCCGCAACATGACCTGGTCAGGCTGAGAGATCCGGGGAACTTCCTGCTCGATGAGCTTGACCTCACGAGATCCTGGAAACACCGCGACGGCTTTCATGTCCTCTCCCCGGTGACCTTAAGTTGCAGGCCTAGGTGATTGCGGTTCGGTCGCGCCGCGGGCTTCGCGAGCGGTGGTGACGTCGGCCACAGGTTCGGCGGCCAGGCGCCGGTACGGCCGGGCCATCGGCCATTGGGGGTCCTCGAGCACGTTGTCGGCGTCGAACTGGCCCATGCTCTGGATCTGCCTGGCGACCAGGCCGGACCACCCGGTCTGGTGGGACGCACCGAGCCCGGCCCCGTTGTCGCCGTGGTAGTACTCGTAGAACAGGATGAGGTCACGCCAGTGCGGGTCCTCCTGGAATAGTTTGGTCCCGCCGTAGACGGGACGCCGCCCGTCGCTGTCACGCAGGAATGTCCCGGCGAGGCGGCGCGACAGTTCCTGGGCCACTTCGAACAGCGTCATCATCTTCCCGGAGCCGGTCGGGCATTCAACCTTCAGATCGTTGCCGTAGTACCGGTAGTGCTGGATCAGGGCCCGGATCAGCAGCAGGTTGATCGGGAACCACACGGGCCCGCGCCAGTTGGAGTTGCCGCCGAACATTCCGGTGGTCGACTCCGCCGGCTCGTACTGCACGCGATACTCGGCCCCGGCGACATGGAAGGTATAAGGATGGTCAAGGTGCCAGCGCGAGATGGAGCGGATCCCATGCGGGCCGAGGAAGCGCTCCTCGTCCAGCATCCGGGTCAGGATGCGGCGCAGCTTGTCCTCGTTCACCAGGGACAGGATCCGCCGGCCGTGGACGCCGGGCACGGCCGGATCGGCGATATTGACCAGCAGGTCCTGGTTGCGCTCGAGGAAGGTACGCGCCTGCTCGGCGATCTGCGGATAACGCTCGAGGAGGTCGGCCTCGATCACGGTAGTGGCGCAGATAGGCAGCAGGCCCACCAGGGAACGCACCTTCATTCGCATTCCGGTGCCGTCGGGCAGTCGTAGCACGTCGTAGAAGAAGCCGTCCTCCTCATCCCACATCTCGTCGGGGTGATCGCCGATCGGGTCCACGGCGGCGGCGATCCAGAAGAAGCGCTCGACGAACTTGAGCACGAATTCCTCGTAGGTCTTGTCGTACGCCAGGAGAGCCAGGGCCAGCTCGAGCATGTTCTGGCTGAACATCGCCATCCAGGCCGTGCCGTCCGCCTGCTCCAGCCGCCCGCCGGTGGGCAGGGCGGCGCTGCGGTCGAACACGCCGATGTTGTCGAGGCCGAGGAAGCCGCCTTCGAACACATTATGGCCGGAGGGATCCTTGCGGTTCACCCACCAGGTGAAGTTCAGCAGCAACTTCGCGAAGCTTTCCTGCAGGAACGGCAGGTCTACCTCGCCGAGGTCGGCCTCCAGGTTCTGCAGGAACAGAGTCGCGAAGGCGTGGACCGGGGGATTCACGTCGCCGAAGTTCCACTCATAGGCGGGCATCTGGCCCCCCGGGTGCAGGTATTCCCGGGAGAGCATCAGGTCGATCTGGCTTTTCGCGAAGTCGGGGTCGACCATGGCCAGCGGAATGCAATGGAACGCCAGGTCCCAGGCCGCGTACCACGGGTACTCCCACTTGTCCGGCATGGACACCACGTCGTGATTGAACATGTGGAACCACGACTCGTTGCGGGTCCCCCGCCTGGCCGGAGAACGCAGCGGGTGGAAGTGGCGCTCACGCAGCCAGCGGTCCACGTCGAAGTAGTAGCACTGCTTGGACCAGAGCATCCCCGCCAGGGCCTGGCGCATGACCGCCTTGGCATCATCGGACACCGTCGGCGGCGTGATGGCCTCGTAGAATTCGTCCGCTTCGGCCCGCCGCCGCGCGATCAGCTCATCCGCGCCGGCCAACGGCGCCGTAAGGGTCTCCGGGCTCTCCCGGGTGAGCCGCACCAGCACCGCTGCCTGCCCGCCCGCCGGCACGACCAGCCGGACGTGCGCCGCCACCTTGGTCCCCTCGCCGTCGGGATTCACGGTGTCCGCGCCGTGCAGGAGGTGGTCGCCTATGCCGTCCTTCGCGAAGGGTGTCGCGGGCTCGGCGCCGAATACCCGCGCCATATTCGTTTCGTTCTCACAGAACAGCAGGGCTGTTTCCGGCTCGGCGTGGAGGTAGAAAACGCCAACCTTTTGATGCTCGGCCCGGACGACCGGATGTGCCGCCTCGACGCGAGCGAGGCGGGGTTTAGGCTCGCCGTTTTCCCATGACCATACGTTGCGGAACCACAGCGTGGGCAGCACATGCAGCGCCGCGTCCTGGGACGAGCGATTGTGCACGGTGACGCGGCAGAGGATGTCTTCGGGACCAGCCTTGGCGTGCTCCACCTCGACGTCGAAATAACGGTCGTCGTCAAAGACGCCCGTATCGATGAGCTCATACTCCATTTCATGCGTTGACCGAGCCCGGTTCACGGCCACTAGCTCGTTGTAGGGAAACTCGGCCTGCGGGTACTTGTAGAGATAACGCTCGTAGCTGTGCGTGGGCAGGTTATCGACGTAGAAGTAGTACTCCTTGACGTCCTCGCCATGGTTGCCCTCGGCATTGGTCAAGCCGAACAGCCGCTCCTTCAGGATCGGGTCCCGCTCATTCCACAGCGCAACAGCCAGGCACAGCCGCTGCTTGTCGTCGCTGATCCCGGCGATGCCGTCCTCGCCCCACCGGTACGCGCGAGACCGGGCCTGATCATGACTGAAATACGACCAGGCGTCTTCGTTGTCGCTGTAGTCCTCCCGGACCGTCCCCCACTGACGCTCACTGAGATAAGGCCCCCAGGCACGCCACGGGACGCCCTCCCGGGCCTCCCGCAGCCGCCGTTCCTCGACCGTCAGCGAAGCCGGATCGGCCAGGGCAGGCGAGTCAAGCCCCTCGGACATGCTTGCCTCCCTTCGTCGCTCACTAGCTTCTCGTCGCTCCGTGCTTGCCCTCACGATCACCCCGTGGCGTCACACCGGTGGTCTCGGAGCCAGGATCAGCAAGACGACGGAGACCGTCAGGATGACCCCGCCGACGGTGACAAGCCCCCGCCGGGCTCCGCGGACGCGGAAGTGGCCGCTGATTCCCACCAGGAACAGCACGCTGGCCAGGTAGACCGTGGTCCGGACATAGCCATCGGCATTGCTGCCTGCCACCTCGCCGAGCGAGTAGTAGTTATCGGCGCGAGCATCAAGCAGGTTGGCCTGGGCCAGTTCCGGCTGGGCATACTGGGGCATGTAGGTCGGCCCCTTCGGCGCATGAGGGTTCGTGAACGGATCCGTCGCCAGCCAGGCGTTGAACGCGATCAGGAACGGCGTCCGGAAACGTTCCTCGGCGACCCGCATGGCGGTCTTGTTTCCGGCGACATACGCCGTGAACCAGGCGTTGAAGGTGAGCGCATCGAAATTCATCAGGTCGGCGGCCTGGTACGCCTCCCGGTTTGCTTCCGTCCTGGCGGTCGACGCTCTGGCCAGATCGAGAGATGACTGCGTGCTCCACTTCGCCGAGGCGAATCCGGACCAGGCGGCCAGGACGGCCACGACCGCCAGCAGGACGGCCTCGATGATCGTCAACACCCGGTCCCGCCCCTGGTCCTCGGCGGCGGAGCCCTCTTTCTCCTTCTTCTCCGCCTCAGCCCGGTGCTGGGAGATCTCCTTTCCGACCTCACCTGGCGACAAACCCTCAGGCATCAGAGCCTCCCCGAGCACGTGACCGGTCCCCCTCAAGCCAATCGGCTGGACGGGAACACGGCATCACCCGGCCAAGGTGGGATACCTGCCGCCTACGGTGGTCAGCTGCACTTCGAACTGGACGCGTCCGTGAAGCTCTTGACCGAGCTCACGACGCTGGCCGCGTCTTTGGTGACCGTGGCGATCTGAGCGACGGAGGGACTCGGTGATAGGGCCGCCACGGCGCTCTTGAGCGCATCGACTGACGACGTGATGGCGCTGGTTTCGCTCGGGAAGTCACTCTTAGCCGAGCTGACCAGCGTAGAGGCGTCGCTCTGGATGGTCGTGACCTGCGTCTTCAAGCCACTGACGCCGCTGCTGGCGGTCAGGCTGGTCAGCCCCTTGATTGAATTCTCGAGATTGGTCCGGTCCCCGCAGTAAGCAGGCTTGCTGCTACCGCAACCGGCGAGCGCAACTACCGAAGCAGCGGCGGCACAGGCCAACGGAACTCGCACCCAGACCCCAGCGTGGCGGGCTCGTGATCGTCCAGGTCTTGAACTCATGCTCATAGTGACCGAGGTTTACCAGCGACACGAGGACGTGTCATCGCCCGGAACGGGTGATTGAGACGGGCAAGAAACGACCGATGGCTCCGCTCTGGCGGCTCAGGGAACGAGCCGTCCCGGTCCACGTCCAGCCGGTCCGGATCGCCGAAGCGCCGCAGGAACTCCTCCACCAATTAGAGGGAAACGGCAGGCGACAAAGAGATGACGAAAATGGAAATTAGGGAGCTCTAATCCCAGGAACGCCAGAATAGAGAACTGCGCAGAAGAACGGACGTAGTGGCTTCCCAGAACGCACTGCGCTAGGTTCAGCCTATTCAGCCTGCGCCCCGAAGCCTCGCAGTTGCTCTGCCGTGCGTTCCTCCGCCCGGATTATTTCGTCTGTGCGCCAGCCATACTCTCGGGGTAGCGTCACCGCCGCGGTCACCAGAGCTCCAGCACTCGCTGCCCGCCGCCTCGTCCAGCGGCACCAGCCTCGGCCCGGCCGGCTGGATGTTCCATCGTGCCGGCCAGAGCCGGCTCGATGCTCCATCGTGCCGGCGGCCGCCCCAGCTCGAGCACTCTCCTACGCTGGGAGCATGGGCGAGATTCTGGTGGGGACGGCGGGATGGACCGACCGGTCGCTGATCGCCTCCGGCTGGTACCCGGCCGATGCGAACAACCCAGAGAAGCGGCTGCGGTTTTACGCTCGCCAGTTCCCGCTGGTGGAGGTGGACGCCACCTACTACGCGCTGCCCGCCGAGCAGACCGCCCGGGCCTGGGAGGAACGGACCCCGGCCGGGTTCACCTTCAACATCAAGGCGTTCAGCCTGTTCACCCAGCACCCCACGCCGGTCAAGGCGCTGCCCGCCGATCTGCGTGAGGCCGCGGGCCAGGCCGGGAAGGACCGGGTGTACCTCAAGGACGTCGACCCGGCGCTGGCTGAGCAGGCGTGGGAGCGGTTCCTGGCCGCGCTCGAGCCGCTGCGCGCTGCTGGCCAGGGCGGGGCTGGCCAGGGCAGGGCCGGAAAACTCGGCGCGATCTTGCTGCAGTTTCCGCCCTGGTTCCCGATCTCCCGCGCGAACAAGGACTACATCCTGGCCTGCGCGCAGCGCGCCGCGCCGCGCCGGGTGTGCGTGGAGTTCCGCAACCACACCTGGATGACGGACGACAACCAGCAGGAAACCCTGCGCTTCCTGGCCGACCATCAACTCCCCTACGTGTGCGTGGACATGCCGCAGGGCTACCCCAGCTCGATCCCCCCGGTCCTGGCCGCCACCAGCGACCTGGCCGTGGTCCGCATGCACGGCCATTCCGACAAATGGACGAGCAAGGAGATAGCCGAACGGTTCGGCTATCGCTACAGCGAAGAAGAACTCGACGAATGGGCCCCCAAGATCGGCGGCCTAGCCGCCGAGGCCGACACCACCCACGTGGTGTTCAACAACTGCTACCGCGACTACGCCCACGTCAACGCCCGGCAGCTTGCCGACCGGCTTGGGGACTGGCGTTCATAGTCGCTGGTGCCGTCTGGGTCAGCAGGACCACCCCGGTGCACATCACGGCAAAGGCGGCCGCCGCTAGGGCCAGTACCGCTGCGTTAGACGTGAAGTTCTCGGCGAACAGCCAGACGCTCAAAGCGATGCTGACGACCGGATCGATGATCACCAGGAAAGGCTGAGAGACCTTCAACGGTCCTACGTGAAGGGCCGCCTGTTGCAGCAAGGTGCCCACCACGGCCCCCGCCGCCAGGGCGTACAGCGGCCAATGGGTGAACATTCCGGCCACGCCGAACTCGGTCAGCGTGTCCGTTGTGGTCTTGATGAACGTGGCCACCAGCGCCCACATGGTCGCCGCCGCCGAAGCATACGCGGCGGCGCGCCAGCTCGGGGATCCCCGCTGCGCCAGGGCGGCCAGGATGGCGGCCGCGGCGCAGCAGGCCACGGTGGCCGCGATCCAGTGATGACTCGTCGGGGTGGGACGGCCGCCGCGAGGCTCCCCGGCGACGATGAACACGCCCAGCCCCACACAGGTCAAGGCGGCGGCGGCCCAGGTAATCTTCAGGATCGACTGGTGAATCCAGAACTGGCGCAAGACCAGCGCGAAAATGAGTTCCGTGGCCATCAGTGGCTGCACGATCGAAAGCAGGCCGGCGTTCAGGGCCAGGGCCTGGAACACGAACGCTCCGGCCAGGGCCACCCAGCCGAAAAGCCACAATGGACTGCGGAACAGGTAAAGGACGAGCCGCCAGCCCGACCTGCCTGGATCGGCGGTGCTGGCCATGTGCTGAGTAGCGACGTTGACCGCGTTGGACAAAGCCGCCAGCAAAGCGAAGACGATGACCACGGACGCGAAGCCCTCCCGATAGGGAACCGCTCAGTCCGCTGACGGCAAGTCCTCTATCTGCTTCTTGGTCATGTTGAGTCGGATTCCGTTCTGGATCCTGGTCACGGCGCTCAGCGGGATGGCGACTTCCTTGCGCCCCCAGAAATGCCCCTCCCGGAGCAGCACGTGGGTCACGCGGTGGTCACCCGGGTCGACCAGGAAGCCCTCCACCTGTCCGATCTCACCGTCCAGAGCATGGACGTGGTCACCGCGGGCAACTTCTGTTTCCCCCCGCGGAACCACATCCTGGACGTCGGCCCGCGAGGCGTGTGATATGCCCATCGGGGCAGCCCCACCGCCGACCCCCGTAGCGCCGACACCTCCAAGTAGCTCGGTCTCCTCGGCCCGTTCGAGCTGGCCGAACTCGGCGAGGGTGCAGCGCAGCCCGATTTCGCCGGTGGCGGTATCGACCAGGTCGAGGGGGACCAGCCGGCCGTGCTCCCCCCCGTGTTTCGGGTCGATGACCAGATGCGTGACCGAAAGGGTGGCCGGATCGACGATCATCCGGCTCACCTCGCCGCACGCACCATCAGAGCAGCTTGCCGTGGCCCCCATCGCGAACTTCGTCTCTGCTGCCATTACTGCCTTCCCTTTCCTGGCACTGTTGGGCGCGGGCTTGGCCCTCAGGAGTTAATTACGTAGTTGATGCTGCTTGCGATGAGCCAGAAGCCGATGACCAGGCATCCTATGATGATCACCTGGTCGGTGTGGGTCTCCATCCATTTCCTGAACTTGGCCAGGAACACCTGGCTCTGGACGGGCCTGAAACCGGCGTAGATCTCCATGGCGATGTAGGACGACGAACCCAGGACGCAGAACCCGAACAGTGCGAGCGCGCTCTCCCAATTGGACACCTTGGCCTCCACCACGGTGGCGGCGCCCGCAGCGATCAGGGTCCAGGGCTGAAGCGTCGGGGCCAGGCCCAGGGCGAACCACGGCGACATGTTGTCCACGTGCTCCTGCCACTTCGGCGTCTTCTTCGGCTTCTTCGGCCCCCGCATCCGCCGGCGCTGCCGGATCCCGAGCCCGACCAGGAAAGCTCCGATGGCGATCTTCACCGCCAGCGACGCCAGCGAGGGGACCGTGTTCGGCTTGGGCGGGTTATCGCCGGTCGCGAGCACCGTGACCGTGACCACAATGGCCAGGGACAAAAGCCAGCCAAACACGTAGGCCGCGCCCTTTATCACGCCGCGCTTGGAGGGGAGCACGACGACGAAGGCCGACAGCGGCAGCGGGTCGAGCGCTACCACCAGGCCGATCAAAAGAAGGTCAAGCACCATGGCCGTCCGCCTCCCCTTGACAGGGGATCACATCTGGTCCGGGCCGGCGGTCACCCAGGACGGGTGAAGTCCTAGCCGCGCTGGTCGCGGACCTGGCGCTTGATCCGGGCCAGCATCGCGGCCATGCCGCGCAGCCGCAGCGGGCTCACGAGTTCCTGCAGTCCGAGCTGGCTGGAGAACTCGGCGGGCGTGGCCAGCACCTCGTCCGCGCTGAGCCCGTCCAGCCCGGCGTGCAGGATGGCGGCGAAGCCGCGGGTGGTCGGCGCCTCGGCCGGCGCCTCGAAGAACAGGTGCACGACCGAGTCCGGCCCGGTCTCGACGGCCAGGAAAAGCGGCGTCTGGCACTCGGGCACCGGTTCCAGC
>JBAUAY010000900.1:0-1928 GCA_049676235.1 Streptosporangiaceae bacterium | reverse complement strand
TGTGCGTGCCGAAAACCTCGTCCACGTCACGCGACGAGGCAGTATTCGTTGATCAGGCAACCGGTGTGGGTCTGCCTTCGGACGCGGTACCGGTCGAGGTCGACCGGTTCTGGTAGCGGTTTCAGCGGCGCGGCGGAGTCCAGGGAGCGGTGCGGCCGGTGCTGATTGTGGTGGATCTCGTACGCGTGCAAGATCCGCCGCAGATGGGCCTGGTTCCAGACGAGGGTACGGTCCAGGAGCTCGCGCCGGCATCCCCCGATCCAGCGTTCGGCGATCGCGTTCATGCGAGGCGTCCGGACATTGCACAGCACGATCCGGATCCCGGCATCGGCCAGGACCGCATCGAATGCCGCGGTGAAGTTCGAGCCGCGGTCGCGGATCATGAACTTGACCCGGTGCGCCTGCCCGCCGAGATCCATGATCAGGTTGCGGGCCTGCTGGGCGGTCCACTCCCCGGTGGGATGCAGCGTGACCCCGAGAATCCTGATGCGCCTGCTGGCGTGCTCGATCACGGCCAGGACATAAGCCTGGGTGCCATCGAGAAGGTCGGCTGTGAAGAAGTCGCACGCCAGGATCGCCTCGGCCTGGGAGCGTAGGAACAGCGACCAGCCTGGCCCGCCCCGCCGCAGCGCGGGATCAATGCCGGCATTCTTCAAGATCTCCCATACCGTCGACGCCGAGAGTCGTACTCCCAGCCCGGCCAGTTCCCCGTGGATCCTGCGGTAGCCCCAGCCGTTGAAATGTTGAGCTCAACATTTCCCCGGTATGGGGTCTCCATTTAACCGGAGTAGCGCAGGTCAGCGCCGCGCCGGGAGAAACCGGATGAACAGGCACTCTGGAGCCGTGGCCAGCAATAATGCCGGCTTCCTCCCACGCGTAGCTCCGCTTAGATGGAGAGCCCGATCCCCGGTTATGTGGACCTGGGGATTATGTGGAGTCTGGCGGCTGATCAGGTGCCTTCACGGTCTGGTGTGGGCTAGCGCTTCACATAAGTTCTGCGCCCCGCGACGCTTCACCTCAAACACGAGTCATGGAGGTGGGCGATGCACGAAGCGTTCTGGAATGGGCTGTTCGACGTGCGCTGGGAGGAGGCCCCGCTCGGACCGGAGGCCATTCGGCTGGTCCGGAGGCTGCGCGAGCGCGGCTATGCCGAGCGGACGTGCCGGGATTACGGGCATGCCGTCGTTCATCTCGGCAGGTACCTGCACGAAGAGCTGGAAAGCGGCCGGGTTCGCGATGAGGGGGTCGTCGCGGATTTCCTCGCCGGTCATCTGCCGGGGTGTCGCTGTTACCGCCGCCCGGCGGGCCGGCGAGAAGAACCGGCCCGCCGGGGCCTGGCGCACCTGCTCGTGATGCTGCGCGAGGAAGGCGCCTTCCCCCCGGTCACGGCGGAGGAGACGCCGTACCGCCAGCTGATCGAGGGTTATTGCCGGTTCCTGCGTCATGATCGCGGGCTGGCCGAAACGACGGTAGCCAACTACCGGCGCTACCTTCGCGACTTCCTGGTCAGCCGCGGCGCTGCGGTGAGCCCGGTCGAGCTGGCGGCGCTGGGCGCGGACGACCTGCTCGCGTTCAGCCGCCAGCGCGGGGCTGGCTTGGGGCGGACGGCGTGGAACCATCTGGCCACGGCGTTGTCTGGTTTCTACCGGTGGCTGGATATGTCCGGGCACGGCGGGGCGCACCTGGTGGGCGCGGTGCCATCGCGCCGGCGCTACCGGCTCGCCGACGTGCCCTGCGCTTTGTCGTGGGAGCAAGTGCGTCGCCTGCTCGGCGTGGTCGACGTTCGTGAGCCGAACGGGCTGCGCAACTACGCCATGCTGCTGCTGATCGCCAGCTACGGCCTGCGCGGGTGCGAGGTCAGGGCGCTGCGGCTGAACGACATCGACTGGGCGCACGACGAGATCGTCATCTTCGCGCCGAAGACCGGC
>JBAUAY010000899.1:0-6486 GCA_049676235.1 Streptosporangiaceae bacterium | reverse complement strand
GGTCGACGGCCTGCGCGACGTCGACCGGGTCGCCGAGGTGGCCCGGGGAGTCGCGGACGCGGTCGCGGCGATCCGCGCCGACGGGCGGCTGCCGCTGGTGCTGGGCGGCGACTGCACCATCACGCTCGGCGCGCTGGCCGGGTTCGGTGACGGCGGTCTGGTGTACTTCGACGGCGACGCGGATCTGGCTACCCCCGAACGAAGCGATTCGGCGGTGGCCGACACGATGGGCATGACCCACATGCTCGGCGGCGGGTCGCCGCGGCTGGCCCGGTTCGGCTCCCGGTCCCCGCTGCTGCGCCCAGGCCAGGTGGTGCTGTTCGGCTTCGATCCGGCCGAGCTGGACACCGCGGAGTGGACCGAACTGGTCGGCAGGCACCTGTACGCGGCCCCGGCCCCGGCGGTGCGGGGCGACCCAGCCGGTCAGGCTCGTCAGGCCCGCACCTACCTCGAGCGCCGCACCGGCGCCTACCTGGTGCACCTGGACGTCGACGTGCTGCACACCGGGCTGTTCCCGCTGGCGAACTTCCCGCACTTCGCCGGGCTCACCCTGGAGGCGGCCCGGGTTTGCCTGAACGAGTTCACCCGCGGGGAGAAGTTCGGCGGATTGGTCATCACCGAGGTAAACCCGGACCACGATCTCGATGGCCAGCTCGTCAAGACCCTGGTGACAGTGGTGGCGGAGGCTCTGGCACCGCAGGCACCAGCGGCTTAGCCGCTGCCGGGCCCGGCCGCCGCCGGCCGACCGAGGGTGCTGGCGTGCCGCATCAGTCCCTAGCTGACCCGAGGTACGGCCTTGGCCTGCGCAGGACCCACTGCCCGAACGTCCGGCGCGGCGGCCGCGCGACCACGTGGCCGCCGCGGGCCTGGCCCGATATCTCGATCTTCAGGATTACGGGTGCGTCCCAGCCGTGTTCGGGCCACACCTTGACCCCTCCGCCATGTACCGCCACATCATCGGCATCCACCTCGATGCCTGGCTTGGTCACCAGGACGAGACGCCCGCCCCGGACCTCCGCCTGGATCTGCAGTGTCGGGCTGGTGATTACCGCGTCGGTGAAGTCGAGCTTCACGGTCCCGCCGACCGCGCGTATCTCCATCCGCTGCGGGACCATCCACCGGCCGCGCCGCGTGGTATTCCCGCCCTGATAGTCGAGCCGGACGACGTCCTTAGCCCGCGCCGCACTCCCGCCCACCTCGGGAAGGTCAGCCGTCAGCGCCGCCAACTCGCTGCTCGTGCGGGCCGTCAGGGCCGCGCCCAAGCGCTCGTCAAGCTCGGCCTCGGTCAGCCGCCCGTCGCCAGCGGCAACACGGAGGATCTCGACTGCCCGGTCCCTGTCTTCATGGGAGGCCCGCAGCTCAGGCTTAGCGTCAGCACCGGGACGAGCTGTCGCCGGGAGATCATCGCCCGTCATGGCCACATCCTGCAAGACATCGCAGCGACCCGCAACCTGGGCCGGACAAATGCGACTCCGCCGCAGCATCGACCGGGTACCAGCCGACACCATCCCTGTCGCCTCGGGCGGCGGGCATCACCGACGTCGCCATCTGTGCGTACGCGACATCATGACTAGTGTGAATAACATCGTGCTGCCGACTAGCGGGAGCTGCCCGTTCTGCGCGTTCCTCCGGGGCGAGAAGCCGTACACCATCCTGCGGCGCAGTGAGCTCGTGGCCATCCTGGTCACGCGGGAACAGCGGGGTGTGTCGCATCTGCTGGTGGTGCCGGTCCGGCACTGCCCGACGATCCTGGACCTGGGGGACGAAGAGTCAGGGGCGCTGATGAGCGAGATTCGTCATGCGGCCCGCATTGTCGATGCGGCGGAAAGGCGGCCAGGGATCGCGGTCTGGCAGAACAACGGGATAACCGCCAATCAGGCCGTGGCGCATGTGCATTTCCATGTGGCGGGCACGCTCGAAGAGGGCGGCACCACGTGGGGCGAGGTGCCCAAGCTATCCGTAGCGGAAACCGATGCCATCGCCGAACGGCTCCGGCAGGTTGAGGCGTCTCTGCGGTATTAGCTGGGTCGGGGGCGGGTTCGGCTAGAGATCGAGGATGAGGTCTGGGGCCAGAGCCGGCATGATCCGCGCCGTGGTACGGGTGATCGTGGTGGACCCGGACGGAACGCTGGTCCTCAGTGACAGTGCTGGTCTCGCTGCGAACCCATCCAGGCGATCCGTCAGCGAACTACTCGTCCTGCTCGATGGCAAGCGCGGCAGACGCCAGGACCGGTTCAGGCCGTCGCCGCGCGGCTGAACTCAAAAATGTAGCGTCACCCGCAATGACGGCAGCGACGGCACTCCCGGTTCGCCCTCCGTTCACCCACGCGAGCCCGGCGAGGCCGACAGAATCTGAAAGCCTTCTCCTCCACCACAGCCACTTCTAATAAAATTAGATCTATCGAGCTACCTGCGTCTATGCGTCGTTGCTCCGCGTCATCCATCGACGCGTCTTTACATCGTCACAACTTACACAGCGGGCATCATCAGTAATGCCACCTGGTTCTCACCGCTCACCGCGGCCTATCCGTCCCGCTGGTCCGATGCTGGGTAACCTCAACGTCCACCTGGCTCCGGAGCTGGCGGCCTGCGCCGCGGAGGATAAGGCATGGCTGCGGATTTACCGGCTGCCCGCTTACGCGCCGGAACCTTAATCCCGCCGAGGGCATCTGGTCGCTGTTCAAGCGAGCCAGGGCCAACTCCGCCGCGGCCGACCTGGACGGGCAGGTCCGCATCATCAAGCGCAAGCTGAAGAAGATCCAGCACCGGCCCACCTGATCTACGGCTGCCTGGTCGCCACCGGCCTGACAATCGAACCTGGTAACCACATGCACTACGCATTCAAGCTGGTTGGTTGACCGTCACACGTCAGCGATAACGAGCATTACGTGTTACAGGAGAGGATGGTGATGTTCGATTCCGACAAGTACTACTGAGAACATTGCTAAGCGTCCTCCCCGAGATCGGGGGAGCTCTTGTCGCAGTCGTTAATCGCGTGGAAAATGGTTCCTGTCACCGGGTGGGAGGGTGGGGGAATTGAAGGTCGAGGATTCGCGCTTGTCGGCGCTACTTAAGACGAAGGACCGGTCGCCACGCAGGAACCGATGCCGCCTGATCTATATCGTAGCCTTCGCCGCGCTTACCGCGGCGTGCAGCGGATCGGCGCCATCACACTCAGCGGCTTCTGCCGCAGCGTCCGTGCACGCACTCGGGTCGGCTTCCGCGAATGCCACGGGCACCTCGCCGAATGCAGCTTCCCCAACTGGCTCACCGACTTCATCCAGTCCCGGCCCGAGCCAGCCAACTCCCCAGCATAATTCGCCAAGCAGCTCGGGAACGTCTATCGCACCCAGCCCGACCACGGCAACCGTGCCCAACATGCTGGGTATGACGCTGGCCGGGGCTCGCTCGGCACTTTATACGGTTGACTTCGCCAAGTACTCGTGGCTGTACGGCTGCTACCGCTCATCGAATATCGACAAGGTGGTCAGCCAGAGTCCGGGAGGCGGCGCGCAGGTCCCGCGGACCACGCCCGTCAAGATCTTCCTCCAGGCCGACAACTGCTAGTACCGGATCGATAGCGTGGCCAGGACTCTGTTACCGTCCGCTTCATCAACAGGCGTCACGATCTTGAGCGTGATAAACGCGATGAAGCTGTGGTCTTTCGGCCACATGGCTATGGTCTCGTAGCGTGTCGTGGAATGCGGGCATGTCCATATGTCCCGGTAACCGGTGAGCCCGTCAGCGGTAACCGGCTTACTGGAAGAAAAGTCACATGATGGCGCGAACGTCCCC
This sequence comes from Streptosporangiaceae bacterium, assembly GCA_049676235.1. Classification (GTDB taxonomy): domain Bacteria; phylum Actinomycetota; class Actinomycetes; order Streptosporangiales; family Streptosporangiaceae; genus Palsa-504. The sequence continues at coordinate 2,691 of JBAUAY010000899.1, read as the reverse complement.
AGGGCCGTCACCGGGTTATAATGCTCAGCGACAAGAAGCTTCGAAGCTCCCACGAATATGCCGGGTGTGGTCAGGTCATTGAACCAGTTTCCAAGATTTGTCGTGGCGTTGAATCCTGGCCCGATGTATGACCCATTGAAGCTACCTGTAACATGCGGGTGCCACCCGTTAGCGACTACCACGCCCCAGGACTGCGGGACAACCGCCGAGACGGCGCCGGAGTTGTCCGTAACGCGCATACCGGGCGGAAGCGTCGGCGATCCGCTAGACGATCTACTAGCAGTTCCGCTGGGCGATCTACTGGGAGTTCCCCTGGGCGGTCCACTGCCGACCAGGCGGAACCCTCCGACCACCGCAAGGACGATGACGGCGAGGCCGACCAAGCCAGCCAGAGCCAACTTCAGGGGTGATAGCGACCGGACGGAACCGGGATGATCCCGCCGCCGGCTCCCGTCCACCACGGGCGCCGGTATGCCGGACTCTGGTTTCGCGTTTCGGCGGCCCCATCGTCGGGTTGACGGCGCGGGACGAAGGACATGCCGGATTCCCTCGAGCAGCCTTTCGGCACTTGCTTGCCATTGCCTTCCGAACAGATCAACGTGATGCAGGGAGTTGAGCGTCCGGCCAGCGCCGATATCCAGATCAGGGATAGCACAATCATCGAACCGAATAGGCAGGATATACGGGCTCTCCGGGGGCCGTATGCGAAACTGTTCGATGGCGAGCAGCAGCTCATCTCGTTGATATGACCTCTGTCGCGCCTCACTATTTTTGGAAAAACAGGCGACGAACGCCAGGCTATCGGCGGTGATGGCCTCTCTGATTTTGGCGTGCCAGTCCTCGCCTGGCCTCAGGTCGTGGGTGTCACGCCAGACCGGTACGTCGTTCGCCTCCAGGAACTTTTCCAGGCGGTCAACGCGCCGACTGTCCTCCCGCACGTACGAGATAAAGGCAACACCGCGCAGTGCGGGACCCACCCCCCACTCCATAGCCGAAGTCTAGTAGCGAGAGACGCGGATCACCATAAGGCCGACCCTGGTTCTCCTTACGGTTAAATGGGGTACCGGGTGGGTTCGGTGAGATACTGGCGTCCCGACGGGGTGGTCCACCGGAAGGTGGCTGGGGTGAGTTGTTCGACCTTCCACCGTGGGTGCTGTTTGAGCCTATGGTCGTGCCGACATTTTGGTCCGCCGTTACACAGGCAGGTCCTGCCGCCCGCTTCATAGGGGATGTTGTGCTCGAAGTCCGCTTGGGTGGAGGGCCGACGGCAGCCCGGCCCGGTGCATGTAGCGTGCCGGATCTGGGATAGGTGCCGGAGCTTGACCCCCGGATCATGACCCCGGGCCTGGTATCGGTGGTCACACTCGTTGGTGGCGATCAGGTCGAGCATGACCAGGAGATCCTGCTGTCCGCCGGCTCCGGTGTGCAGTCGCCAGCTCCCGTATCCTCCCGGCGGGCCGGGCTGGCGTGAGGCCGTGAAGGTGAGCCCCGGCCCGTCTCTGCTCCTGCGGGGCGGGCCGCGTTTCTCCCGGTGCCTGCCGCCGCCCTGGGGTTCGGGCCGGGCGCAGCCGTGGCCGATCGCGCGGCCGTCTTGGTCGGTCACGGTCACGCACCAGGTGGTTGCCGGGTTGCGGGCGGCGGCGCCCGCCAGGTCGCGGGCCAGGTCGGGGTCGATGGGCCCGAGGCCGGAGATCTCGCCGGGCCGGTCGGCCAGGTCGAGCAGGGTGGCCAGCGGAATGGTCAGGTTGATCTTCCCGGCGAACCCGGCCGGCAGCGCGCCGTCCGCGCTGTCCCGGGACTCGCCGTTCCCAGCAGCGGTGTCCGGGCTGCCTGGGATGCCCTGGCGGGGCCGGGAGTCCCTGCCGAGCAGCAGGTCCAGGTAGGCGCGGGCGCGCAACTCGTCCATGCTGCCGGCCAGGCCGGCCTTCTTCAGCTGCCGCGCCCAGGCCGAGATCTTCTGGTCCGCGGCCAGCACCTCGGCCGGCGGCTGCTCCCGGCCGGCCAGGGCGGCGTTCCCGGACTCCTCAGCCCACCGCTCCACCCGCGCGTCCGCCTCCGCCTTGACCCGCCGCTCCCGGGCCTTATCCGGTGCGACCTGGATGACGGCGCGGGCGATCGCGGACCGCAGCCCGGCCGGGGTCAGCCGTCCGGCGCGGTCCAAGACAAGCGCTTCGGCGGCGCGGGCCTCGGCGGGGCCCAGGACCGCGACCGCGCGGGCGATGATCTCCGCTTTCTCGTGGTTCACGATGCCGTACAAGAACGTCGCCTTGGTACCGGGGAGCTTGACCTCCAGGTCGTGCGCCAGGCCGAGCATGGTGTCGGCGGCCCACCGGGACCCGCCCAGCACCGCGCACAGCTCGTTCCCAGTGAACTCATCCCACACCGCCGGCATCCGGGCCGGCCCCGCCAGCGCCTGGCCGGGAGCCGGGCGGCGGCGGATCAACTCCGCCACGGCGGCGTGCTTGCGGGCCGCGGCGTGTGCCTCTACCCGGTCCCACGCGCACAGCACCCCGAGCACCTCATCATCGGAGGCGCCGCCGAAAGAGTCATCCGCCCCCGCCGCCTCATCCGCGAATGCGGCCAGCTCCGGGCGGCCGGGCATGGTGTCCATCAGCATCCCGGAGGCGAACTGGGCGGCCCGGCCCGGGTACTCGCCGGGGAAGACCTGCGCGGAGCCGGGCTGGCCCGGGC
>JBAUAY010000898.1:0-2923 GCA_049676235.1 Streptosporangiaceae bacterium | reverse complement strand
GCGGTGGCCTTGCCGATGCCACCGGTGCCTCCGGTGACCAGAACGAACTTCCCGGCCATCAAGGCGGCGTCAGCCATGGTCCATTTCTACTCCGGCGACCTCCGAAGGCAGTCGCGCACCCGCCCGGTCGCACCGCTGCCGCAATCTCGCCCCGCGCATACTCGGCAGAGCGGGCCTGGCGCACGGGCATTGGCCATGGCTTCGGCGAGTGATAGCGCCGCCAGAGATGCTTATCCCGGCATGGGTACGGCCGCCCCGCCGATCGCGGCCGCATCGTCCGTCGGCTGCAGTGCGACGTACGTCCCACCCGCAGATGGTTCACAATGGGCAGATGGTTCACAACGTTGCGCTGGTTCTCGGGGGTGGCGGGGCTGCCGGAAATGCGTGGGAGATCGGTATCATCGCAGGCCTGGCCGAAGCTGGTCTCGATATGACAGAGGCCGCCGATCTGGTGATCGGTACCTCGGCCGGTGCCACCGCGGCAGCGCAGGTGCGCAGCGGTATACCGGCGGCCGAACTGCTGGCCTCGGTGCTATCCCCGCCGGTTCAACCGGCCGGACAGAACCGGGAACGGCCGCCGTCCCTGCCGATGGCCGCGGTGTTCGAGCGGATGAGGGCCATCGGCGCCGCCGCCACGTCGGCAGCCGATCTACAACGCGCGATGGGCGCGTTCGGGTTGGAGAGCGACTCCACACTCGAACCCGGGGCGGGACAGCGGCGGGCAACGGTCGCCGCCCGGCTGCCTCGCCCTGAATGGCCGGATAAGCCGATGATCATCGTGGCCGTCGACGCGCATACCGGCGAACTGGCTGCGTTCGACCGCGATTCCGGCGTCGACCTGGTGGACGCGGTCACCGCGAGTACCGCGCTGCCCGGTCTGGTCCCCACCGTCAGCATCAACGGGGCGCGCTACATCGATGGCGGCGTGCGCTCCCCCGACAACGCCGACCTTGCCTCGGGCTATGCGAACGTCGTGGTGCTCTCGCCGTTGGGCGGACGGAGCCAGACACCACCGGAAGCAGGCCAGTTCGAGGGCCTGCGCAGACCACCGGAATGGGGCACGGACCTGCCAAGCCAGGTCAAGGCCCTGCGCAAGCAGGGCAGCCGCGTCGAGGTGATCACACCGGACGCCGATTCCCGAGCCGCAATGGGCACGAACCAGATGGATCCGGCGACCCGCATCCCCGCCGCCCGTGCCGGTTTCGCCCAAGGCAAGCAGGAAGCGACCCGCGTGACGTCGCTCTGACGATTGCACGCCGCCGCCCTCCCGCAGAACACTCCATTTGATGGACTGCGGCGCGTTGAGGACGCAGGTTACGCCCAACGACGCCCGCGTCCGCTTGGCTGGCCGTGATCTGCTGCCCCTGGCGGCAGGCCCGGCGTCCGCCGGGCGGGCCCAAGGCAGAGTCCGGCGCTGACGCCGGGCCAGCGTGCCGCCAGGCGCCGCTCTTGATTAATTTACTAATAAGGGGAACTCGGCAAGTCACGGTCTATCTGCGTCGTCGGCGTGCGTGCCTGCGCATCGCGTCGACCTTTGCGGCGAACGCGGCCGGCTCGATGACTGGTGTTCCGCGCCACGGCGACATGGACAGCAGATCGGTGTCGTTGGAGACGATGAGCAGCGCCCCCACCTCAGCGGCCAGGTCGAGGATCAGGTTGTCCTCGTGGTCGGGGTAGTCGTGGACTGTCCTGGGAACGTCAGCCACGATTCCTCCGCCGCTGTGCTCGGCCGCCATCCCTACGGCACGCAAGTAAGCATCGATGCGGCTTTCTGGATCTTCGAGCGTGTACCCGCGCGCAACCATCCCCGGCTGCTAGGCCCACGGTCGGCTGCACGCCACGGGCGCTTTAGCCGCCGGGGGGCGGAGTCTGATCCCCGGGAGCCGGTGGTGGAGCGTCGTCGGGTGCGAGCTTCGCGCCGATCTGTTCGAAAATTGGTACGGCTTCGTTGGGGTAGGAGCCCGTGGTCTTGTTGAATGCCCTTTCAGCGAACGTGACCACCAGCGAGATGGCGATCCTCTGCGACGGCAGGTACGCCTCTAGTGCTGAATATCCGTTGCACAACGGGTCTTGGAGGAGCCAGTTACCCTTGATCACCACGCCCATGCCATAGGTGTACGCTTCGTTCCCGCGATGACACTGGGGGCACCCTGGGACCGGCCCGCCCTGATCGCGCATCTTGGTGTTGGTCATGGCCTTGAACGATTCAGGAGAGAGCAACTTGCCGTTCCCGATGGCGATCGCCGTCTTGTCCATGTCATAGATGTTCGTAGTCTGGATGGCGCCCTTGGCCAGGCTCCACGAAGTGTCCCAATAGGTGGAGTCCACGTAGAAGGGCAGGCTCGGCGGGATGTTGTAGACGGAGCGTTGCTCGGAGTCCCAGGCGTGGAGCACGGGCTCGGCGATGACGGGGCTACCGGGGTCGGTCGTGTTTGTGAGTCCCAACGGCCCGAGCACCTTGTCCTGCAGGACCTTGTTCAGCGGCTGTCCAGTGATCCTGTCGAGGGCCATGCCCAGGATCACGAAGTTGGTGTGCGCGTAGTTCCAGTTGGTCCCGGGCGGGTACAGCAGCGGCAGGTCGAGATGGGCGTAGGGGAGGATCTCTTCCGGGGTCCACGTCTTGTAGGGCTGGGTGTCGTTGACCTTGAGGAACTCCGGATCAGGGACGACGTCGCGATATCCCGAGGTCATGCTGATGAGGTTGCCAAGCGAGACCTCGTCGGCGTGGGGGAGATCGGGCAACCACTTCGAGAGCTTGTCGTCGAGGCTGATCTGCTTCTGGTCCACCAGTTGCAGGAGCACGTTGGCGATATAGGACTCCGCCACCGAGCCGTTCCGGAAGTGCATGTCCGTGCTGGCTGGCACGCCCGTCATCGAGCTCCCGAACGCCTCGGTGATGACGTCTTCCCCATCGATCGTCACC
>JBAUAY010000897.1:0-4323 GCA_049676235.1 Streptosporangiaceae bacterium | reverse complement strand
CAGCAGCGAGGTACAGCAACCGGAACGCGTAACGGCCATCCTAAGCAGGCGTCTGCATATGCACCGAGCTGCATGCTTGGAGCGCCAGCAAGGCCGCGCCAGTAGTTTGCATCCAGATAATCCGTGACCCCGGCCCGGCCAGCCCGTGCCACGTGCGTGCCAGAACGGGGCAGAAACCAGAGACATTGAGCGCATTATGGTGAGCTGACCTAGCTCCAACGCACCGCCAATAATCGCGATAGCGGCGACTACGCTGGGAGGTGCTGAACCAGCTTGCGGCCCTGTACCAGCAGGGCGTCCTGACCGACGACGAGTTCGCCGCCGCCAAGGTCAAGCTGTTCGGCAGCTGAGCCGACCGGGAGGCGCTGACAGCCGGATCAGGAATAGCCCTGGCTGCCCTCCCTGAGCGCGCGGAGGGACAGCTCGAAGGAATAGAGCCGGCCGCGGACGACCTCGGCCTGCTGCGGCCCGGCGCCGCCGGGGGCCCGCTCGGCGGCCATGGCCGAACGAACGGCCTGAAGCGATGCGAGTGTGTCCGCGATCCTGGCGCTGTCGCTATCGTCCGGGACCGCCTCGCGCAGCCTGTAGAGCGTCTGGGTGAGATCGTCCGCACGTCGCTGGATGTCAGCCCAGCGGGCCGCGGCGTCCGGCGAGCCGACCGCGCCGGGCGCCTCCGCGACGCTCATCGCGTCGTGCAGGGCCGAGCCCCTGGCGTACGCGTCGATGAGCCTGGACTGCCAGTCGGCCGCGGTCGCCGAGCGGCCGCGCGCCGCACTGACGATCCAGGCGATCAGGCCGCCCAGGATGAGGGCGCCGAGCAGGATCCACAGCCAGAGGAGGTTGGTGCCGGAACTGGAAGTGGCGGCTCCAGGCGACGCCGACGCCGAGGTGGCGGTCGGCGTCGGCGTCGTCGGCGTGGCCGTGGCCGTGGCGGTCGCGGTAATCGTCGTGGTGTTGGTGACCGTCGGGATCGGGGTCGGAGTGATGGTCACCGTCGGGGTCGGAGTGATGGTCACCGTCGAGGTCGGGGTGCCGGTGTCAGTCGGGGTCGGCGTGGTGGTATCCGCTGTGGTCGCGGTGATTGACGCGGCCCTGCTCGTCAGGTTGCTGATCGCGCTTGAGGCGCTGCTCCCGCAGCCCGCCGCCAGGCACCCGGCGGCGAGAATGACGGCAGGAAGCCGAAGCCCTTTCATGGAACGCCGCATGTCCGTCCTTCCGCGTGACTCACGGGTCAGCTGCTGGGCCACCGGACCCTGGGCCCAATGATCCGCTGTCAACTCGTGTCCGGTTATAGGCATGATAATCCTAAGGTCGAAACGTGCCACGTCCGTACCAGATCGAGCGGAGAACCGCGGTCGCCAGCGGTCAACCGGTCTCCGCGCATCCCGAAATTGAGCACTTAGTTATGGATCGCCCAGACCGTGGCCTATGCGCTTCCCAGACTGTAGCCATGTCAACGCTCCTTACCGATTCCCGCATAACCGTATATGCATTGTCATAATAGCAGCGATGACGCTGAGCGCCGAATATGAAATCGTGGTAGTAGGACTCATCGCTGTCAATACCGAGATGACAGCGAAGGGCAAGCGAACGAGGTCCAGTTAGACCAACAGCAGAGGCAAGGTCGGCCGCTGACCGATGGTACTTACGCTGCAAGTCAACTTCGCGCACCGCGGCTGCCGGAACTGACAAGTCGGTAGTGGGTCAGTTTGAACCGGCGTTCAGGTGCGAGTCTGTTTCGTGCTTGAGCGGTCGCGCATCGGACTGCGCCCGTAGAATCCGGGCATGGCGGAGGGAAAACCGCGGCGATGCGCCCGGTTCCACAAGGATGCGGTCATGAGCGGCGGCAAGAAAGGCGTCGCTCTCGCCGGCGGGGTCAGCCTCCTGCTGGGCTCCTCAGTTGGCGCGCTGACCGTCTGGCTCGCCAAACGTGTCATGGGTGATCGCGGCACTGGTAGCGCTGGCTGCCATCTTCATGTTCTATGCGTGGGGCGCGCATACCGGGAATGGGACAAGGCCGACCGCCGTGCCGCAGATGCCGACAAAGGACCACGCCCGCGATGGCCGCAGGCGTTGCCGATCACGTCTGGTCACTGACCGAAATTGTGGCCCTGCTCGATTCAAATGACGATTCAAACTGACCCACTACCCGCCGCCCGGCAAGCAAGACCCTTGGGCCGGAGATGGTGTGGACGGATGCCCTCGCAGTCGTCAGTTCCGCTGGAGTCGCGCCGACCTCCTACTTCTGCTTCGGACAGTGGCGACAGCCCTGATCCGACTCCAACTCCCGCCCCCGAAGCGGAAGGTCAGGCCGTCTAGACCCAATGCCGTTAAGTTAACGATCTTGCGCAGGTCGAGCCGGGCTTGGGTCGTTGTTCCTGGGGCGGGTAGGTTGCGGCCGTGGCTGGAGCGCAGGAGCCGCCAGGCGGCCGTCTGACTGATCACATCTCGCTGGGTGTGCTGTCCGCGGCGTTCTCCCGGGATCTGATCGAGGAGGTCATCGCTGCGACGGGGAAGCGGGAGAAACGGTCCCGGCTGCTGCCCGCTCACGTGATGGTCCGGTACGTGATCGGCCTGGGGCTGTTCTTCGGGCAGGCGTATGAGGAGGTCATGCGGCAGATGACCGGCACGCTGCAGAGCCTGGGCTCCTGGGACCAGGACTGGAAGGTGCCCTCTGCCTCAGCGATCACCCAGGCCCGGCAGCGGCTGGGAGCCGGGCCGCTGAAGGAGCTGTTCCATCGCGCGGCCGTGCCGGTCGCGGGCCTGGGCACCACAGGGGCATGGCTGCGCGGGCGCAGGCTGATGGCCATCGACGGGACCAGCTTCGACGTGCCCGATACCGGCGGGAACGCGGTCGCATTCGGCAAGGCGGGCAGCGGCCGCGGGCAGCCGGCGTTCCCGAAACTGCAGGTCGTGTCCCTGTCGGAGTGCGGCACGCACGCCCAGGTCGCCGCCGCGATGGGATCGTGCCGCGCTGGTGAGCGCGAGCTGGCCGCCCAGCTCACCGGCCCGGTTGAGGAGAACATGCTGATCACCGCGGACGCTGGGTTCTACTCCTGGCAGCTGTGGGATCTCTACGCCGCGACCGGGGCGGCGCTGTGCTGGCGGGCGGGCGCGGCCGTGACCCTGCCGCTGGTCCGCCGCCTGCCTGACGGCTCCTACCTTGCGCTGATCTTCGCGCCGGGCACGACAGCCAGCCGCAAGGCCGCCCTGCTGGCTGCCGCGCGCGCCGGGGAGCAGATTGATCAGGACCGGGCCCGCATCGTCCGCGCGGCGGAGTACACCGTCCCTGACCGCGGCGACGCGGACAGCGAGCTGATCTGCGTGATCACGACCCTGCTGGACCCAGCCGAGCTGACCGCAGCTGAGATGGCGTTCGCCTATCACCAGCGGTGGGAACACGAATCCGGGCTGGACGAGATCAAGACCCACCTGCGCGCTGCAGGCGGGATCTTCCGCTCCCAGTCCCCTGACCTGGTCCAGCAGGAGATGTGGGGGATCTTGCTAGCCCACTACGCGATCCGGGAGCTGATGTGCCGGGCCGCTGATGAGGGCGGCCGCGACCCCGACCGGCTCAGCTTCATCCGGACCGTCCGCATCAGCCGCCGCCAGATCGATGACCCGGCGGCCTTTCCCCCCTGACCGCCCGCCCGCGGCCAGCGCGGCGGTCTTCGCCGAGATACTGGAACGGCTCAGCCCGCAGCGCCGGCCGCGAACCTGCCCCCGCGTCGTCAAACGCGCCCGCCACAACTCCTACCGCGTCAAACGCCCCGGCGACACCGGCATCACCCACGCCAGCCCCCCGACAATCAAAATCGAAGGCATTCCGGCAGCCGCCTTAACTTAACGGCATTGCGTCTAGACCTGCCTCCTGCGCAGGTGACCCGGACGACGTTTAGTCTCATTCTTAGTCTCATACATGTTCGTCTACCTGGGTCCATCACCGTCTACTACCGGTCTCTGAGCAGGTTAAATACATCAGTATGGCCGGTCCTGGACGGTCGTCCTTCATCCTGAAAAGCAGAAGGTCGGCAGCCTCGCTGCCCCAGCCGACTCACATCAGCGTGTAAAGCGAGACCAGCGCCGACTTGCTTGTCCCCCCGGACCGGGGGAGTCTGCGGGCCATCACCCGCCGGCTGGGCGTCGAGGTCGTCCGGTCGTTCCACACGCCGGTAGTTCACATCGAGAGGTCGGGGTTCAAAACGCCAAGTAGCAGGATCTGGCCTTCCACGACCAGGCAACGAGCCGCCTATCTCCTCCCGATGTAAGGTACAGGCCATCAGGGATGGTGCATGGACGCGGAGGATGTCATGGCTAAACGGT
>JBAUAY010000896.1:0-13910 GCA_049676235.1 Streptosporangiaceae bacterium | reverse complement strand
CCTTATGGCCCGGCGTTCGTAGATGGGCTCCCCGCGATCCGCGCCGCACCTGGCTACGGGTCGGTTACATGGCGGACCGTGCCGCTTGGAACAGGCTGCCCAGCCGCTCCGCCGACGCTCTATCAGGCACCGCTTCCTCGGCACCTGCGAAGACATCGTAGGGAGCCGCCGGCGTATGTGCGCGTTCCTGCGGATGGGCTGTTGTCCAGCGTTCCGTGCACGACATGGCGTCCTTGCAGTACCAGCGAATGTCGGCGCAGCTCTGACCGCCATCAGGGACCAACAGACCGAGCGGAAGCGCGATGCCGCACATGGAGCACTGAGCTTCCTCCAACGGCCGGGGACGGTTGCGCTGCATGGCCGCCAATGGTTTCGCCGGCGCCGGACGAGGCGTGATCGCAAGCTGTTCAGGCTGTTCAGGTTCCGTCTCGAGGTACGTCGTCACAACTGCGGCCGGCATCACGGCTGCCTCACCAGGCGCCTGAGCGAGGGCAGCGGTCTGCGCGAGAATTTCTGGCCAGGGATCATCGATGCCGTCTGGTTCGGCGTGGCCATCGCCGGGCGGCTTGGCATAGTTATCGTCGTTATCGTCGCGGAGCTCGCGGAGCCAGTCGCCCGTCTGGGACCAGCCGTCTTCCTGAGGCATGCTGGCGTCGTGTTGCCGGATCTTGATCTTCATGTAGGCCTCCCGTTGTGCCAGGATGAGCGCCATGCAGCTGCCGGTAACCTGCCCAGGGACAGGCAAAGCAGCGGGATGACGACTGGGCGGCCGCTGCGCGTCCCGGGCGGCCGGACTCCGATCGCGCTGAGCTGGCCGGGCTGCTGTGATCGGCCGGTACCGGACATGCCGACCTGCCGTCAGCGAGCGCCTAGTGTGTCCCGGAGGCGCTTGCCGCGGTTGCGCTTGCGCTTCCCTTTCAAAAGCGCCCCGGCTCATCGTCTCTGGGTTCAGTGTTTTCACGATTCCGACGCCGAATTACAACGAGATAAACTTGCGATAAAGGTTCGGCTCATTTCTTGTCTATTGCGGGTTGGCATGTGGATAATTCCGGTTTTCTCTGTATGCACAGGATGCGACTCGCGCTTTCCCAGGTAAAGGCCCTGTCATGGTTGCGGCCGGGCAGCGGAATCCCCAGCATTTCCACTACGTATGCACAGGCTCGGCGCCGTTGTGCACAAGTGATCCACATGTTTGTGCACAGACAGCAGGGAAGCAGTCCTGTTGCCTAGCTGGCTGGCAGGCAGTCGCGGATCGGCGCGCCGGTGCTTGCGTGCCCGGCCAGCCGGCCGATGCGAGGATTTGGCCCAGGGTGGATGAGATCGCCCCAGGAACGCAGCCACCGGATGATCGCCGTCGCCCAGACGACAGGCCGCCCGCGCCTTCACCGCCGCCCGTTGGTCCGGCGCGCATCCTGATCGACCGCGGACTGCGCGTCCTCGATACGCTCAAACTGCCCCGGTTGCGCCGCTGGTCACGTCCCGCCTGCGCTGCGCAACCACAAGCCGAACATGACACGCTGGTCCCATCGCCCGCCGGATTCGGCAGCTAATCGCCGTTTAGCAACGCCCCGTGCCAGGGCGCGACCCCGATGGAATCCTGGTCCTGTTCGCCGTCCCCGACCAACTCGGTCGGCCCCACCGACTCCATCGCAGCGCAACCGCCCGGCTTCTCCCAGGTTCCCGGGGTCGCCCCCAAGGTGGCGCCCGTTTCCAACGGCGAAAGCATTTCTACTGCCGCCGCGAGCGCGCGCAAGGGCCTGCGGTCAATAAATTTCGGGGTTTTCCCGCTATACACAAAAAGCGGGCAGTTATCCGCACCTCGCAGTGGTTATCCGCTGACTTACTCACACCCCATCTACAAGTTGCCGAAGTAATTCGAGGATCATCAGGCCTCGCCGTCGCGTATGTAAACGGCTGATCTTCTCTTTCGGGTAATCATCTGGTCCCGGGATTGGATGAGGCACAGGCGGCTACTGTTGCCTGTCGGAGAACAGGAGTGTCGGCTACGAAGACCAGTGGTGCCGGACAGGTCCGCATCGGTGAGGTCCGCCCGTGCGAGGTTGTGCGATGGAGGTACGCACGCGAGAGGTGCACGCCGGTGAGGTTCGAGCCCATGAGCTAGCGGAACTCCGCAAGCTGAAGAATCGTCAGAAGGCTTTCTTGCCTCCGAGCTCGGCTATTGGCCCCCGATGTCACCGGTAATGCCGTCAAGCCTGTGGCCGATGGCTGCGGTACCCGCGCACTAGGGCTGTACCTAGACAGGGCGGCTGCCAGAATGACCCAGATCGCGATCATCAACTTGTTGAGGCCAGGACTCTGACCATCGTTCCTGATAATGGCCGCGAGGCCGGTAACCCCTGCGCCGATCCCGAGACCGGTCCACAGTGCCTGGCTCCTCCTCTGCCGCTGGCCGGGCAGTGCGTGACGCTGCGGCTAGACGGCCCGGTCGCCCGCATCCTGTCCGCGCGGCCGCCGGCCGGGCAGGCTTGCCGCGCGCGGGCCTGTCAGGTGCCTTCTTAATGGAAAGTACATGCCGGAGGAGCCTGGATGCGCGATGTGGCAAGAGACCCGGGATGCGCAGCAGGCGAGGCCCCTCCCTGGTGATCGCGACCAACCGCGCCGCGTACTGCCGCCTCTGCTGGGCAGCAGCTGAACCGATCCTGACCTGCACGGCCAGCCGGGCACCTCAAGACCGAAACGTTACCTTCACGTTATTTGCGCCAGAGCCAGTTCCTGATGTCCCTTGACAGTGCGTCCGCGCGGGATCAGAAACTCGTTTGCGCCCGCCATCAGAGCTGGCCGACGATAGACATCGATGAGCGCTGTCCAGATCACAGGCTGTTCCGGTGCCGGGAAGACCACCATCGCCGCCGTGCTTGCCCGCCGGGGCCTGGCAGCCATCGATGCCGACGACGATCCGTTGCTTGCGCGGTCCGTTGACGTGGCCGGCAACGTGGCAGAAGAGCCGGAAGAGCCGGACTTTGCGTGGCTTTCCCAGCACAGCTGGGCATGGAACCCGGCCCGCCTGGACGAAGTGATCCGGGCCGCAGCACCAGCGGCGCTGTACGTCTGCGGCGGTGCGGACAACGAGCTGCAGCTGGCCGACCGGTTTACTCAGGTGTTCCTGCTGGAGATCGACGAGCCCACGATGCTGGCGCGAATAGATGCGCGCCAGGACAACGACTGGGGCCGTATCGGGGACACTCGCGAGTACCTACGCCGCAAGCTGCCGGAATTGCAGGACCGCTTGCGCGCATCCGGCGCGATCCCCATCGACGCCAGGCAGTCCCTCGACCAGGTGGCGGACGCGATACTCTCCCACCCGTCCCACTTGGTGTAGCTGGTCACTGGCTCCCTTCTTCCGCTGCACGTTCCTTGAGATAGATCTCGTAGAGGTGTTCGGCACGAGGGATCATCCGTGCGTACCACACATGAATCCATGACGTCGATTCGAAACCCGCCTGATCTAAGGCGCGGATCAGAATAGCTCCGCCGACCACGAGTGCGGCGATCGTCCCAACCAGCCACAGGAAGCACCACGCCGACGGCCAGAGGAAAGTCATCCCCCCCAGGATTCCCGCATCCGTCACATCCTTCGGCTTCCTGGCGGCGCTTGACGCGACCTTGGGCCCGGAAATGAGCAAGAACCAAGTCACGCCGTAGGCGATGACGGTCTGGACCCCGGTCGTCGTGTAGCTCACGATGAGGTAGAGCAGCGCGCCACAGATGAGTATCACGATCAGGCCGAAGAAGTTGCGGACTATCAGCAGCATGGCCGCGAGTAGCAGCAGGCCTAGCCCCAGCACCGCCACGATGCGGCCGATGGAGATCAGCCCCACCGCAATGAGGCCGGCGGCGCTCGGGCCGATGTAGCCGACGGCTGCGGCAACGCCGAACCCGAAACCTGTATCCGGCGCCATTTTCGTGGCACCGCCGCCGTCAGTATTTATCTTCACGCTGCGGATTCTGCGGCCAGCGACGACCCCGGCCAGCGCATGCGCGCCCTCGTGCACCACAGTCTCAGCATGGCTCACGACGCTCCAGACTATCCGGGCGTACACCACGATCGCCGCCATCAGCCCGATAAGCATCGCTTGCGATGCTGGCAGAGGCGTCTGGATCTCGCCGATCCTGCTCAACATCGTGCCCTCGGCGGAAGAGTCATAGCTGCTCCGGTCATCGCTGCTATCCCGATTAGACAGTGCCTGTCCGCCCGCCGCAATAATGCTTTTACCGCTGGCAGCAAGATTGCGCCCCTCAGAGAAGACCGCTTAGTCGCGCCAAGCCGGATCCCCCCGCGCCGCCGCGGGAAGCGCCGCCCAGGCCGCATAACGGCCGCCGACGGGAAACCTGGGGACTTCGTGAGACGGCCTAGTGGATCGTCCCTCAGCCACCATCTATAGCTAGGAGTCACAGTACCTGAGCATCTACGCCTTCTCGGTCACTGCCTGCGATCCTCGGAGCAGCCGCGGTTCACGAGAGCATGCGCCCTGGATCGTGCCAGCCTCCGGGTCGCTGTAACCGCGACACGGCCGACTCTCCAAGCCACCGGGGAAATCTTCGCGTGACTCCCCAGCGGTAGCCGTCACTCGCTAGAAGCTGTCTGGCACCTCGTGGAACCGTTGGCCGTGCAACTGCTGGTGGGATCGTGACAGTGGCTGGCCGGCGAGCCGGGCGGTGATGCCGGCGTTGAAGTTGGGGCATTGCGTGATGTCCTCGTGGGGGCAGCGCAGCCCGTGCCTGATGGCTTCGCGGGCGGCCTGCGCCCTGGCGATCCGCTCGTCGAGTTCCGCGAGCTTGCGCTGCATGAGCTGTCTCCGATCGCCGGGCATGCTGGCGCGGATGGTCATGAGGGCCTTCTGCTCGGCGAGGGTGAACCCCGCGTCGCTGTAGAGCAGGATGGCGCCGACGAGCCTGGCCGCCGATTCGGGGTAGCGGCGCTGGCCGGAGATTCTGGCCGGCGCGGGGAGCAGGCCGAGTTCTTCGTAGTAGCGCACGGCCGAGGCCGTGACGCCGGCGCGGCGGGCCAGCTCGCCGATGGTGAGCAGGCAGCCGGGCTTGTTGACTTCAGGTGCACTTGAAGGCCTTGACTGCCGGTCATGGGAACACGACATGAGGGAAGCATGCCACGGGCAGTGAGGCGGGTGGTGACCGCGGCCGTCGAGCGCGGGGTCGCGAGTGCCGGGATAGCCGTCGTGCGCGCCCTGGACCGCGACGTCATCGGCCAGGGCCATCATCCCCGGGGCGCGGCCGGGAGCGTGACCGGCTGGGTGTTTGCCCACCGCCCGTCCAACCGGCAGCGCAACGGGTGGGTGGTCTCGCTCCTCGACGTGCAGCCCGCCGACCGGGTCCTTGAGATCGGCTTCGGCCCCGGCCTCGCAGTCGCGGAACTGGTCCGGGCCGGCGCAGGTCACGTGTACGGCATCGACCATTCCGGCGTGATGCTCCGGCAGGCGTCCAGGCGCAACGCTACCGCCATCCGGACCGGGCGGGTCACCCTGATCAATGCCTCGGCCGATCAGCTTCCGGCCGCTCTCGACGGCCCCTTCGACGCTATCCTCGCCGTCAACTCCCTCGGGTTCTGGCCCGCGCCCGCCGAACGGCTCGCCGAGATGCGCCGGCGGCTTGCGCCTGGCGGACGCATTGCCATCGCATCCCAGCCTCGCTGCCCCGGGGCCACGGCGGGCACGTCCCGCAGCGCCGCCGATGAGATCGAGAACCTGCTGCGGAGCGCCGGCTTCACGCAGATGAGTACCGAGACCCTCCCCCTCAGCCCGCCAGTGATCTGCGTCCTCGCCGCCTCCCCAGGCCCGGACGCCAATCACACACGGCAAACATGACCACAGCACCCAAATGCTCAACTACCCGAACTGAGCCTGCCCGAGCACTGCTCAACTGCATGCAAAGCCCCAGCTCGTGCTGCTCATCTATCTCCGTTCCTGCGAGCACCGGGCGAACTTGTGAATTGTGCAGCCGGTGACATCCTCGATCGGGGCTGACGGCCAGGGCAGCGGACACGATACTCAGGTGGGCTCCGGTGGAGTCGCGTTTGCAGTGGTAGATGGGCCAGGCCTGCCGTTCGTGCTTGGCTGCCGGTGGCAGGCGCCGATGCAGCCGGCCGTAGAATCGAGTGCCGATGACATGCAGCGTCTCGCTTTCCATCTGTGGCGACGTCGAGCGGCCCGCTCGCCTCGCCCTAGCAGAGCTGCGCTCTTTGATGGACGCCGAGCTGGTCGCGGACTTTCACTGCCGCGAAGGCTGGGGCCGGCCCGGCGAGCGCTGGCGCGGAGTGCGGCTCCGGACCCTGCTCGCGCTCGCTGGCGCGGCTGGCGCAGCCGGCTATGTCACGGTCGGCTCCGGCGCGTACACCGCCGTGCTCACCCGCGAGCAAGCCGAGGATGAGCGGGTGCTCCTCGCGCTCGAGCATGAAGGGGCCGCGAGCCCCCGGCGCGCCGGCTTCCCGCGGCTGGTCGGACCTTCCGGGTGGGACTGCTTCCTGAGCGTGAAGTCGGTGGACCGGATCGAGGTCACACGCCAGCCTCAGCGGGCGACCGCGGCGACGATTGCGCTCGCCCGGCTCGAACGCTGAGCGAGCATCACCCGTGCGGCCGGCCCGCGCCGTGAGGACTACTTCGGCGCGGGCCGGATCCTGTAGTCACCGGCGCCTCGGTCACTGGCTCTGGTTCGGGCATCCCGGGGGCAGCTAGCCTCGGTCCGCGTTCATCGGTGAACCGAACCGGATCACGTTGCCATCGAGATCGACGAGCGCGCCCTCATGCTGGCCCCATTCGGTGTCCTGCGGGAGCCGCACATCGGCTCCGGCCGCAAGCCAGGTCCGGGCCAGCGCCTTGGCGTCCTCGACAAACAGGTAGGCCGTCGACCGGCGGTCCGTTCGCGTACCGAGGTCAGGCTCCACGCCGAGATGAATCTCCGCGCCATCGAAGGTGACGAAGCCGTAGCCGCCACCGTGCCACTGGCGGGCACCGAAACCAAGCCCGCGGTAGAAGGCAAGGGCAGCGGCCAGGTCACTAACGGGGAAGATCGGTGCTACTCGCGTACCCACGACTGCAACCTATCCCGCCTGGCCGGCGCGGTGCAGACAGCGGCCGCGTTCCGCAGGTGGGGTGTTTCGCCGCTGACTATCAGGTAGACGCGGCGTGAGCGAACCCGCGCTCCTACTCGGCCGCGAGGGAGCGTTACTCCAGCGGAAGGCGGCTCAACTGCCGGCGGTCACGGCTCGCAATTCGGCCATGGAGGCCTTCATGATGACAGAGAGGCTCTGGTCGTCGTCGCTGTTCGCCCAGCGCTCGATGGCCACACGGAGCACCGACATCCCGGCCTCGGCGGCCAAGGTCGCCTGGAGTTCGCCTACCCCCCGCTGGCGCAGGGTGGCGGCGACTCCTGCGGCGTAGTCGGCCAGCTTGGCCAGTTCGCGTTCTCGTAGCTCGGGATTGGTGGCGATCACGGCCTGGCGCTGGGCGGTGAGATCCCTGCGGGCTTCGCCGAGCATGGCGGCTGCGGCGTCGAGACCGCGGGCGACTGCCTCGAGGGGTGTGTGCCCTGTGGGCGCCCCGGCGACGCCCGACAAGATCCGTTCTTGGAGGAGCTTGGAGCCACCGAATAGCACTTCTCGCTTGTCGGCGAAGTGCCGGAAGAAGGTGCGTTCGGTCACACCGGCCCGGGCGGCGATCTCGGCGACCGTGGTCTGGTCGAACCCGCGCTCTGAGTACAGGGCAAGGGCAGCTTCCTGCAGCCTGCCCCGACTATCCGGCTCCCATCGACCCATGATCGCCATCCTAGGTGTTGACAGTCACTGACATCAGATCTACAGTGATGACTGTTACTGACATCACTGTAGCTCGCTGGAGGTCCGTCATGAGAATCTTTGTCACCGGCGCATCGGGATGGATTGGCTCGGCCGTCGTCCCCGAACTCCTCGGGGCCGGCCACGAGGTGGTCGGCCTGGCCCGCTCCGACGCATCCGCGCAGCGGCTGGAAGCCGCCGGCGCCACTGTCCAGCCGGGCGACCTCGATGATCCCGAGGGCCTGGCCAAGGCGGCGGCCGACTCCGACGGGGTGATCCACCTGGCCTTCCAGCACGACGTGGCCTTCGGCGGCGACTTCGCCGCCGCCGGAGCCGCCGACCGGCGGGCCGTGGAGGCCATGGGCGCCGCCCTGGCGGATTCCGACCGGCCCTTCGTTCTCGCCTCGGGCATGATCGGCCTGGCCAACGGCCGGGTGGCCACCGAGGACGACGGGCTCGTCGCGAGCCCTGAGGTTCGGGCCAACCCCGCCGGGCGCCGGGCGGCCACCGCCCTGCTCACCCTGTCGCTGAGGGGCATCGGCGTCCGCTCGTCGGTCTTGCGCTTCGCGCCGACGGTGCATGGCGACGGCGACAACGGGTTCGTGGCCACGCTCGTCGGCATCGCCCGCCAGCAAGGCGTCGCCGGATACGTGGGTGACGGCACGAACCGGTGGCCGGCGGTGCACCGTTCCGACGCCGCCCGCTTGGCCCGCCTGGCCGTCGAGGCCGCTCCCGCCGGCTCGGTCCTGCACGCCGTCGCGGACGAGGGCGTTCCCTTCCGGGAGATCGCCGAGGCGATGGGCCGCCACCTCGACATCCCGACGACCTCGGTGGCCCCCGAAGACGCCCCGGAACACTTCGGCTTCATGGCCCACTTCGTCGCCCTGGACAGCCCCGTCACCGCCACCATCACGCGGAAGCTGCTCGGATGGGAGCCGACCGGGCCGAGCCTGCTCGAAGACCTCGAGCAAGACCACTACTACCGCTCGGTGTAATCCCCGACCGGACAACCCCATCACGGGTGCCCGGCGAAGGACGCACCGATCGTGCACCTCCCGCTGCGCTCTGCGGTCGCGGCCCCGCACCTCTGCTGTTTTGGAGTCCAGGTCGTGGCGGGTCTACGGCGGCGTCCCGGTGTGACACGCAATCTCTGAGAGCGCACCTACTGGCTGTTCATAGTGGCGGCTTGGTGACGGAGGGCTCCGAGGAGGCGGTCGGCCGCTGAGTGCCGCCAGCGGCGACGGGGGCGGTAGATGCCGACGTAGCGGATGGGTTGCGGGGTGACTGCCAGGTCACGGACTCGCGGGTTATCAGGCAGGCCAAGCTGGGGGATGAGGGCGACGCCGACCCCGGCGCTGACGAGGACGCTCATGAAGCGGTAGTCACTGGAGCGGCAGGCGATGCGGGGCCGGAAGCCGCCGGTGGCGGCGAGGGTGTCCAGAACGGCGCCGGTGTCGCCCCAGCCTTGTATCCAACGGTCATCGGCGAGTTCGGGCAGGGCGGCTACGTGCTGGCTCGCCAGGGGGTGGCTTGCGGGCACGAGCAACCGGATGTGGTCATCGACTAGCGGGATATAGGCGCCGGGACCGGCGGTTACGGGCCAGTGACCCGGTGGCTGGCGGGTGTGGAAGTGGTAGACAAGCGCCAGGTCGGCGTCGCCGCTGCGCAGGGAAGCGAGGGCGTCGTCGGGTTCGGCCTCGATGACGGTGACGTCGATAGTGTTGCCTGCGGCGGTGGCCAGCTCGGTCAGAGCGGGGGCGAGCAGGGGTTCCCCGGCGCTGGCGAAGGTGGCGACGGTCAGGGTCTGCGGGCCGTTGGCTTGCAGGTCGCGCAGTTGCCGCGCCGCTGTCTGCAGTTCGGCGTGTACCGCGTCGGCGGCGGCGAGGAGGATCCGCCCGGCGTCGGTGAGGACGACGCCGCGGGTGCTGCGCTCCACCAGCGGGACGCCCGCCCCGCGCTCAAGGGCAGCGATCTGCTGGGAGACCGCGGAAGGAGTGCGGCGCAGCTCAGCTGCGGCCCCGGCGAAGCTGCCAGCACGGGCAACTTCCCGCAGCACCAGCAGCCGCTGCACGTCGATCAACAGTTCTCCTTATGTCGCCATGCTGATTCTGTCACTTCCGCTAACTGCGGGGCAGCCCGCAGGCTGGCGTGCATGGGTCTTTGGAACACTCACGCCGAGCGCAGTGGCGTAGCGCTCGCTGGCGGCGCGGTGCTGCTGGTGGGCGGGTCAGTGGCCGCTTCCAGCCTGCTGGCGGGCTACCCGGTGCTTGGCGGGCAAGCGATCCGGTACGCGGCAGCAGGACTCCTGCTAGCCGGGTTGGCCCGGCTGCGGCGCCAGAAGCTGCCACGCCCGGCCGGGAGGGAATGGTGCTGGCTGGCTGTACTGGCCGCGGTCGGCCTGGCCGGGTGCAGCGTGCTGCTGATCATGGCCACCCGGGCCGCCAGCCCCGCCGGGGTCGGAGTCGTAATCGGGGCGGCGCCGTTGATCATCACAATCGCCGGTCCGGTCGCTGCCGGCCGTCGGCCGCCTGGCCGGGTCCTCGCCGCCGCGGGTATAGTCACCGCCGGCGCCGCCATCTCCCAGCTAGGCAGCACGACCGGGGCGGGCTGGAGCCTGCCGGGCCTGCTGCTGTCAGCCGGGGCACTTGCCGGGGTGGCCGGTACGTCACTGCTGGCCGCGCCGCTGCTGCCTCGGCTCGGAGCGCTGGCTGTCACGATTTACGCGTGCGGGCTGGCCGCTGCCCAGTTGCTCGCCGCAGCGGTGCTGGTTCGCCTGGTCGGCGGCCCGCCGGTTCTGCGCCCGATCACCGGAACCGAACTGGCCGCCCTGTTGTACCTAGCGGTGGCGGTCACTGCGGTCGTGTTCGTCGCCTGGTTCTCCGCAGTAGAACGCCTGGGCGCGGAACGGACCGGGCTTTTCAACGGCCTGGTTCCCATTGCGTCGCTGATCGCTGTCGCGGCGATCGGTACCGGCACCGTCACCGGCATGCAGCTTGCCGGTGCGCTCAGCGTGCTGGCCGGGGTAACTCTCGGCCTCACCCAACGCGCCGGGCCGCCAGCAGATACCCGGCGACCAGAGCGCTACCCACCGCCGCAGCAAACCCAGCCGGGCGAACCCGCCCGACAGCTGGCAGCGCTGCTGGCAAGAGCGCACGAAGAACATGATGCCGACGGGCCGCCTGGATGCATTCAGCGACGGCGCCTGTGGGCAGCCGAGCAAGCGTCGTGTCCATGAATGACCGCAGTCGCCTTTCCCCAGCCGGCACTGTCAGCGTGAGATCGTTGCCCTCAGGGCCATCCGTGTCGAACGGGTCCGGCCTGCGCCTACGCGATACGCCACCGCTGTAGTGACCGCGGGCGGCGCATTGACGAGCGGGGAGGGTGGCTACGGGCAGCTTCGACTGTGTGCTCTAGACCGTGAGGGATCTGCGGCGGCGATTTAGTCGAGTCGGCTGATGCCGGGCGCTGAGATACCTTTCCGCTTGGGCCAGATAGCCGCCCCTGCAAAGGCTGCCTTCCGGAGCCCTTTTCAAGGGCCCATGAAAGAAGCGTGAGGAGCCCGGCTAGCAGCACGGCCACAAACAAACCGACCAATGGCACGGCGACCGCACCGACAACAGCGCTTCCTCCAGCTACGATCACCGACGCTGCGGTAAACGCCATGCTCACGCCTGCGCCCGCGGCGGTCCCGCGTTGAATCACCTTCCTGTTATGTGATTCCCGGTCGGGCGCCGAGGGCTGGGTTTCTATCGGCCCGGCAGGGATATCAGCGGTGAGGGCGTCCAGTTCCGCATAGGTGGCGAGCGCCCGGCCGACCCGCTGGTCAAACTCGTCCTTAGTCAGCCGCCCTTGCACGAACGCGGCCTTAAGCGCGCCGAGCACCTGCTCGCGATCGGCCTGCGATGCGATCAGGTGGCTGTCGTCTCGTACATCTGCTGCTATCTCGTCTCCGGGCTCGACCACTTCGCCGCCTTCCCATGAGCACGACCTACGCAAAGCGTAGCGCCGCTCCTTGCCCACGAGCACCCGCAGCGGCCTTTCGGGGGTGGTGTCGATGGGCGGGAGCGGTCACTGCACCAGTTCGGAAATCCGTCGGACAGGAACCGGTCGACGTCTCCGAGTCCGCGGTATTTGTGCGCGTCGGCGTCGGTTTCGACGGTGCTGCGGGCAGCTCGACTCTGCCCCGGAAGCTGGCGGCGGGGTATCCGCACCGTGACTGCACCTTCCGAGGACGGCTGCCAGGCTAGACGGCGCGTTCCAGCAGGACCCGCGGGCCACGCATCGTGGACAACAACTATGTGCAGTCGGGCAGTCAACTCATCAGCGAGTCGGACATTGCGCTCTCCTTCAGGACCGAATGCGGGGGAGCCACGAGCCTTGCCTCCGATAGGAAATCCGGGCGGTTCACGCGGTCGCAGCCAGGGGTCAGTCGGCCCGTCCGTTCTCCGACCGGCTCTGCGGCGGGTTTTCCGGTCCGCTCTGCCGTGTGCCTGCCTGGCCGGAGCGGCCGATGAAGTCGAGCAGTGCCTGGTTGACCTCGTCGGCGTGGGTCCAGATGATCGCGTGCGGCCCGCCCGCGATCACGGTGGAGCGGGCGTTGGTCAGCAACGCGGGAAGCCTGCGACCGGTGGCCTCGTAGGGCAGCACGCGATCCTGGTCGCCGTGGATGACCAGGACAGGAACGCTGATCGTGGCGAGATCCCCGCGAAAGTCTTCCAGGCAGGCAGTGACGCAGCTGAGGGCAGCGTGGGCCGACGCGGAGATAGCCACGTAGAAGCTGTTCTGCCACGCCTGGTCGCTGACTCGATCCCCGCCCAGGAGATCAACGTTGTAGGAGCGGTCCATGAAGTCTTTCATCGCGGCCGGCCGGTCAGCCGCGATACGCGTCGTGATGCCGTCGAAGACGCTCTGGTCGATGCCGTCAGGATTGTCGTTCGTCTTGAGCAGGAACGGCAGCAGCGGGGCGACCAGCACGGCCGCCTTGACCCGCCCGGAGCCATGAGCTGCCAGGTAGCGGGTCACCTCACCGGTTCCCATGGCGAATCCGGCCAGCACCACTCCGCGTAGGTCGAGCCTGCTGAGCAGGACGTGGAGATCGGCGGCCAGCGTGTCGAAGTCATATCCGGTGCTGGGCCGGCTCGAGGCGCCGAAGCCTCGTCGGTCGTAGGTGATCACCCGGTGCCCGGCGGCGAGCAGGGCTGCCTCCTGCTTTTCCCATGAGTGCCCGTTCAGCGCATAGCCGTGTACTAGTACGACAGGAGAACCGGATCCGTGATCTTCGTAGTAGATCCGGATGGAGGCCGAATTCTCCCGGCCGACAGTGACAAAAGGCATCGCGATCCTCATCGTCCGGTGCTCGCAGTGGTAACGCCCGGCCCGGTCTTCACTGTGGCTCCAGGCCGGCCTGAGCGGTATCCGCAGTCCGACTGCACTTTGCGCGCTGCGGGCATGCTGGGGCTGCGGTCGCTGTTTTGGTGGGGGACGGCGTTGACGAACGTACTCGCCGAGAGGACAGGCGCATGCCAGGACCTGGTGACCCTCCCGAACGACAGCTCGCACGTATCATCGGCCGGGAAGCCGGGCTTGCCCGCCTTCGCGCACTGGTGGATCCGGTCCCGCTGGCCAGCCAGGTGCTGCTGGTCACCGGCGAGGCGGGGATGGGCAAGACCGTGCTGCTGGCGGCCGCCGCCGACCGGGCCCGGCTGGCGGGCATGCGGGTACTGTCGGTCACCGGCCGGGAGTCGGAGTCGAAACTCGCGTTCGCCGGGTTGCATCAGCTCCTCCGGCCGGTGCTGCCCAGTGTCAGCGGTCTGCCCGGCCGGCAGGCCCAGGCGCTGCTGGGGGCGTTCGGTCTTTCCGCGGACCCCGGTGCTCCGGACCCGCTGCTGACTGGGGTGGCCGTCCTGACCTTGCTGTCGGATCTGTCCGAACGGTCTCCGGTTCTCGTGATCGCCGACGACGCCCACTGGCTGGATCGCAGCTCGCTGGCGGCGCTGGCCTTCGCCGGCAGCCGCCTGAACGCCGAGCGGGTGGTGCTGCTGGTGGGCGCCCGGGGGCAGGCCCCGCCCCCCGGCTTTGACCGCGGTTTTCCCGAGCTGCATCTCGG
>JBAUAY010000895.1:0-3333 GCA_049676235.1 Streptosporangiaceae bacterium | reverse complement strand
CTCCGGTGGCCGGGCAAGATCGTGATGGGTTGACCCCGGCCTACCAGAGGTCCCGTCTCCCGTCACCCCACGCCGTCAGACGATCCCCGTTGACTTGATCACCGGTCTCTTAACTTCGCGGCTTTGCATCGCGAAGCGACGCGACCGCAGGGAGCGCCCTTGACTGTGATTTTGAGCGGTAAGAGGATGCCAGGCACGGAGGACGGGCCAGGCACGGTCTTGCATGCGCGGCCATCGCGTTGCGTTACGGCGGGGACCGCCGACCTGCGGAAAGCGGGGCAGGCCGACCTGGCGGCGGCGTCGCGCCTGTAGGGCTTCCGCCCGAAAGGGCGCGGCTGGCCGCCGCCCTGGCGTCGAACGGTAGCCCCGCCGTTTCCCCGCTTGGTCCTGGTGGTGGTGCCCGTCTCAGTCACGCATCCATGCTCGATGTCCTCGCGTTTCCTGCCTACGTCCGGGCCACCGGCCCGGCGCTTGGCGTGCCGGAGGCGCGCCCTTGAAGCCGTAGAGAAAGTTGTAACAGCTTGGCGGGCAGCGGCAGCGGGCAGCGGCGGGCTTATTCGGCGGGCTTATTCGGTTCGGACATGGGCCAGGGTCGCGAGGGTCGCGGGTCGCGGTGCTGTACAGAGTGCCGTCGTGATCTCTGGGTGCTTGGCGTCAGTCAGTCGGCTCCGAGCCGGGCCACTATGTAATCCCCTCGCGGTGCTGGCGGGCCAGTTCGGCGTCGCGGGCCTCGGGCCACCATGTAATCCCCTCGCGTTCAGCCCAGGCGTCGCGGGCCTCGTCCTGCGTGGTGCCCTCCAGTTCGCCCACGGACGAGCCCGGGGCTACGACCTCGACGCCGGGCACGCCGTCGAGCAGCCCGCAGGCCTTGAACGGGTCAACGAACTGGTTCAGGGCGTCCACGTCCTGGGTGGCGACCTGGCGGCGCTCCTCCTGGCCTTCCTCCGATGCGTGCCAGTCAGCGGTGTCGGGGTAGTCATCCGATGTGCTGTCGTTGGCGTCGAATTTCTTGAGGGCGGCGTCGCGCAGCGCGTCGGCGTCGGTGATCTCGGCCATGAGGCTGAACTTGACGAGCATGAACTTGGCCATGCGCCCCCTCCTTGGTTAGGGGTTTGTGGTTGACAGTTTACCGGGCAGGGTAACCACCCCACCGACGGCGACACCCAGGTGATCCGCCGCACTACCACCCAGCCGGTGCGTAGCATCAAAGGCCAGCGGCCGCGGACCGCTGCTCCCATTTCCTAGACCACGTGTCGCACATCAACTGGCAGACATGCGTCGCACATCAGTCGTCCGATCACAGGCGGGCTTATTCGATCAGCCGTTCGCTGGGCGCGGTCTCCTGGGCGATCCATGCCAGGTAATCCGGGTTCCCGCCGGTGATCGTCCGTGTCGAGATGCCCGGCACTTCGTACGGGTGCTCCAGCTTGGCCAGGGCGACGATCTCTGCTACCCGGTCACGGCGAGTATGCAGGGACACCCGGCCTTCGGTGCGCTCGTAAATCTCGCCGCGCCATCGGTAGATGGACTGGACCGGGGCGTAGTTGTGCGCGCTGGCGCAGAGCCGCTGCTCGATGAGCTTGCGGCTGAAGTCTTTCAGCCAGCCCGGGTCGGGGGCGGTGATCACGACCTCGCATAGCTCAGTCATGGACGTAGGCGAGGCCTTCGCTCTCGATCAGCCCGGCCATGGTCTTCTCCGATTCCTCGCGGGTCTGGCCCATCGAGGCCCACCCGCTCATGATCCGCCCATCGAAACCGAGCCCGACCCAGCGGCCGGACATGTTCAGGCCGTGCGGGTGCAGCACGAAGTACAGGGTGCCCTTCGAGCGGATCGAGCCGTCGTTGGCTGCGTACCAGCCCATCAGGATCTCGTTGTCCCAGAGCCGCAGCTCGCCGCTCCAGTGGTAGCCGCCTTCGTCCTCGCTCAGCCCCCGGGTGATGGTGGCGATCTGGAGCAGCTCGCCTTCCTGCTTGATCTCGACCTGCTGGGAGGCGATCTTCTCGTCGCCGCTGCGCGAGGTCTGCCAGGACGCCCACCACTGGCCGCCTAGCTGGATCTGGTGGGAGGGCTTGCCTGCCAGTTCGGCTACCGAGATGCCCAGGGCATCGGCGATGGCGACGGCGACGGACAAGACCGGCTGCTGCTCGCCCGCCTCGTAGCGGCGGATCTGGCGGACATCGACGCCCGCTGCTGTTGCTAGGTCCCGCTGGGACATGCCGCGCTCGGCGCGGCGCTGACGTAGGACTTCCGGCATTTCCACAGCTCAATACTACGGACTAATTCGCCCTTGACAAGAGACTAGTAAGTCCGCATCATAGGACTTAGAGGTCCTCTTAAGAGGACGAAATAGTCGTAGCAGAGTCAACGTGCTACGGAGAGCCACAAGAAGGGCAACATCATGCGACTCAAGATCGACACGGACGGCGCCCAGTTCCGCGTAGCCGGGCCAGTCAGGCCCAAGCAGGACTACAAGGACAAGGAGCGGCAGGCGACCACGCGGGACGGCGAGCCGATCTGGACCGTCCGCCTGGACGCGATCGAGCCCGAGCGTGAGGCACGCGAAACCATCTGGGTCGAGGTGGCTGGCGAACAGCCCAGGCTGATCTTCGATGGCTACGCCGTGGTTCACGGCCTGGTGTTCGCGCCGTGGGTCGGGCGGGACGGGAAGATCAAGCGCGCGTTCCGCGCCGAGTCCGTCGAGCCGCTCCAGTCCGGCAAGTCCGCGCAGGCCGCGTGAGCGGCCCGGCCAGGACGGAACCATCCCCTACCCGCGATCAGACCCAGGAGACCCTCATGACCAGCATCCGCATCTATGACCCGGGTGACGCCGGGGCGGCGCTGCCCGCAGTCGTGCCGCTGCCGATCGGCGCGCTCG
This sequence comes from Streptosporangiaceae bacterium, assembly GCA_049676235.1. Lineage (GTDB taxonomy): Bacteria > Actinomycetota > Actinomycetes > Streptosporangiales > Streptosporangiaceae > Palsa-504. Next base: position 457 of record JBAUAY010000895.1, on the reverse strand, counting down.
CGGTCGGCGCTCAGAACCTGCTGCAGGAGGCAGCCGACCTGCCCGCACCGTGTTTCATCGCCATCTTCGAAACCCAGCACATCCACGTGCAGTTCGAGCCCGAGCGGCCGAGCCTGAAGGCCGTCACCCGGTGGGCGCTGCGGTTCGGCGGCATCGTCACGACCATCCCGCACCAGGGCGAGAACGGCCCCGAGACGTGGTGCCACACGGAGTTCAGCTACTACGGCGTGGCCGTCAGGGCCTACACCCACATCCCGGCCGCACCGGTCAGCATCTAGCAGAGCAGGAGAGATCCTCATGGACAACCGGCGCCGTGAACCGGCCAGGTTCTCATCGGTCACCCAGCACGTGGTGCAGGGCACCCTGGACACCCAGGTCCAGGCCGACATCGCCTACACCGGCGACGGGCACATCAAGTGCCACCTCGGCCCGGTCTTCCTCGTCCTGAAGGGCAGGG
>JBAUAY010000894.1:0-6518 GCA_049676235.1 Streptosporangiaceae bacterium | reverse complement strand
GCACCGACCCGGTCCCGCTGATCAGTGAATACGACCGCGAGCACGGGCCGCCCGGGGCGATGAGGGCCGCTGACATCTTCGAGCCGTCCACCCCGATCAAGATCCGCGAGCGGCACTCGCCCAGCCTGAGCCTGATCGTGGCCGTAGTGCTGCTCGCCATCATCGGGTTCGGTGCGTACCGGCTGGTGTCACACCACAGCGGGACCAGCGCGGCGGCCGGCCCGACTCAGCGGCCCACGACCCGCGCGAAACCCACGGCACACCCGTCGCTCTCGCCCTCGCCCTCGCCGACGTCCTCCGACGTGGTGATCAAGCTCACCGCCAACGAGGACTGCTGGGTCCTGCTGACCAGGGGTAGCAGCGGGTCGCAGATCTATATGGGCGTGATCTCGGCCGGCTCCTCCATGACGTGGACCGAGAAACAGGCGGTGAGCGTCCGGCTGGGTAATCCGGGCGGAGTCGTCCTCACCGTGAACGGCAAGCGTCAGAATCCGAACAGCACCACGCCGGTGACGCTGAGCTTCAGTCCGGGAACTACCACACAATCCCCTGGGTAGGCTCTCGGTGTGCCTTCACGTTCCTCCTCCGCCCCCGCCAAGCCAGTCCCCGCCAAGCCAGCAGCGCGGACGGTCAGCCTGGTCACGCTCGGCTGCGCGCGCAACGAGGTCGATTCAGAAGAGCTCGCGGCGCGGCTGACCGCGGCCGGCTGGGATCTGACCTCAGATGGCGACGCCAGTGTCGTCCTGGTGAACACCTGCGGCTTCATCCAGGCGGCCAAGCAGGAGTCCATCACCGAACTGCTCTCGGCCGCGGAGTCGGGCGCCAAGGTTGCCGCCGTCGGCTGCCTGGCCGAGCGCTACGGCACCGAACTGGCCGATGAGCTGCCTGAGGCGCAGGTGCTCGGCTTCGACGACTACGGCGAGATCGGTGCCCGGCTGGACGACGTGCTAGCCGGCCGCAAGCGCCCCGCGCACACCGCCAGGGACCGCCGCGCGCTGCTGCCCATCACGCCGGCTGAACGCCAGCCTGCCGAGCGCCCGGCCCCTGCTGAGGAACCGGCCGCGCCCTGGACCGGCCCGGGCGGGGGCGTGTTCCGGCGCCGGCTGTCCGGCGGCGTCGTCGCCCCGCTGAAGATCGCGTCCGGCTGCGATCGCCGGTGCTCCTTCTGCGCGATCCCGTCCTTCCGCGGCGCGTTCGTCTCGCGTCGCCCGCCCGAGATCCTGGCCGAGGCCCGCTGGCTGGCCGACCAGGGCGTACGCGAACTGGTCCTGGTCAGCGAGAACTCCACCTCCTACGGCAAGGATCTGGGCAACCTGCGGCTGCTGGAGGAGGTGCTGCCCGACCTAGCCGCCACCGAGGGAATCGAGCGGGTCAGGATCAGCTACCTGCAGCCCGCCGAGCTGCGGCCGGGGCTGATCGAGGTGATCGCGTCCACAGCGGGCGTGGCCCCCTATTTCGACCTGTCGTTCCAGCACGCCAGCGGCCGGGTGTTGCGGGCCATGCGGCGATTCGGCGACCGGGAGCGGTTCAGTGCCCTGCTCGACCAGATCAGGGAGCAGAGTCCCCAAGCCGGGGTCCGGTCCAACTTCATCGTCGGCTTCCCCGGCGAGACCGCCGACGACCTGCGAGAACTTGAGCTGTTCCTGAGCTACGCGCAGCTGGACGCGATCGGGATCTTCGGCTACTCCGACGAGGACGGCACCGAGGCGGCGTCGCTGCCCGGCCACCTGGACCAGGCGGAGATCTCCCGCCGGGTCGAGGAGTTCGCCGGCCTGGCCGATGAGCTGATGGCCCAACGGGCCGAGAACAGGCTCGGCGAAACCCTGGACGTGCTGATCGAGGAAGAGGCCGACGACGGCCCGCCCGGAGCGTTCCTGGGCCGGGCCGCCCATCAGGCCCCCGAGGTCGACGGGGTGACCACGGTCATCCCGGTTCCGGCCCTTCAACTCGCGCCCGGAGACATGGTCCGCGCCGTGGTCACCGGCTCTGAGGGAGTCGACCTGGTCGCGGGCGTGCAACCGCCGTGACCGGCGAGGCCGGGCTCTGGAATGTGGCGAACCTTCTCACGATGGTTCGCATCCTCCTCATCCCGGTGTTCGTCACCTTCCTGCTCACGGGCGGAACGGCCGGGCGGCTCGCGGCGCTCGCCACGTTCTGCGTCGCGTCGCTGACCGACCTGCTCGACGGGCGGCTGGCTCGCAGCCGCGGGCTGGTGACCGATTTCGGCAAGATCGCGGACCCGGTGGCCGACAAGGCCCTGACCGGGGCGGCGCTGATCTGCCTGTCCGCGCTAGGCGAACTGCCCTGGTGGGTCACCGGCGTGATCATGTTCCGGGAGATCGGGGTGACCGCGCTGCGGTTCTGGGTGATCCGCCGGGGCGTGATCGCGGCCAGCCGTGGTGGCAAGGTGAAGACCCTCCTTCAGGTCATCGCGATCTGCCTGTACATACTGCCGGGCACGCTGAGCCCGCCGGGGATCGTGCGCGCGCTCTTCATGGCGGCGGCGGTTGTGGTTACGGTGGTGACCGGCGTCGAGTATGTACTTCAGGCGATGCGGCTCCATGGTTCAGAACCGGCGGCCGGCCGGTGAGGGCTCAGGGCTAGGGGAGGCATGATCGTGGTCTTGGGGTCGGAGTCACCGGGGTCATCCGCGGGCGAGGCGGCACGCGATCTGGCGAGCCAGGTCCTGGACCGGCTGCGGGCAGGCGGCCAGACCGTCGCGGTGGCGGAGTCGCTGACCGGCGGCCTCGTCGCGGCCGCGCTCACCGACGTGCCGGGGGCGTCTGCGGCCTTCCGTGGCGGGGTAGTCGCCTACGCCCCCGAATTGAAAGCCGAACTGCTCGGCGTCGACGCGCTGATGCTCCGCAGGCACGGCGCGGTTTACCCGCCGGTCGCCGCGGCGATGGCCCGGGGCGTCCGGGCCCGGCTGGGCGCGACCTACGGGGTGGCCACGACCGGGGTCGCCGGGCCCGAGCCCTCCGACGGCCAGCCGGTGGGCACCGCGCACATTGCGGTGAGCGTCGCCGACGACACCGTGGTCCGCACGATCGCGCTGACCGGGGACAGGCACGAGATACGTAGACTGACAGTGGAGCATGTCCTCGGGCTCCTGCTGGGCAGGCTCCGGGAAGAGAGTTAGTGATTACAGCGTTACGTTGGCAGCGAACACGGATGGGTATGACCTCGCGAACTTACGGTTAGTCCAGGTACCGTGGAGGTGTCGGTGGCTTCGGCCTCGGAAAGGGAGTGCGACTATGGTTCTGCTCCGTCAGCTGCTAGGTGACGTGCTGCGTCGGCTGCGCCTGCGGCAGGGTCGCACCCTGCGCGAAGTTTCCGCCTCGGCGCGCGTTTCCCTGGGTTACCTGTCAGAGGTCGAGCGCGGACAGAAAGAAGCCTCCTCCGAGCTGCTCGCCGCCATTTGCGGCGCGCTCAACACTCCGCTTTCCCAGGTTTTCCGCGAGGTGTCAGACAACTTTGCCCTCGCCGAGCTGCAGAACGAGCCGGTCCTCGGTATTCCCAGGGAGCCCGGCCTGCGGGTGCCTGCGGAGGCCGTCGTCGGCCGGGACGGCGAGCGCGGTTTCGTGCCGATCAGCACCATGGTCCCGGACGGGGAATCCTCGCTGGAGTTCGCGGACAACCAGCCCGGCTTCGGCCCGGCTTCCGGGCGCGTGCACGACGTCACCGACATGGTGTCGGTCTGACCCGTAAGACCCCGCTGTCCCGGTGATGCCGGGCGCCGCGGGTGTCAGACCCAGGCGCTCGGGTTCTCGGTCAGGTGCCGGACCATGTCGGGCAGGTTCCTGGACACGATGTCGGCCAGCGTCACCTGCTCGAGCACGGCCCGCTCGTTGGCGCGCAGCGCGATCCACACCTGCTGCAGTGGTTCGGCCACGCCCGGGTAGGTGACGTTCTCCGGGCGCTCGCCGCGGACACCGAGCAACTGGCCGTCGATGGCCCTGATGATGTCGGCCAGCGAGATCTCTGCCGCCGGGCGCGCCAGCCAGAAGCCGCCGTCCGGTCCGCGCTGGCTGCGTACGAGCCCGGCCCGCCTGAGCTGGGTCAGGATCGTCTCGAGGAACTTACCCGGAATCTGCTGCGCACGGGCAAGCTGATCGGCCGTGACATGCCCGCTGCTGGCCGCGGCGAGCTCGATCGCGGCGCGCAGAGCGTAATCGGCGCGGGCTGACAATCGCATGACCGTCATTATGCACGTTCCCCACCGACTTTCCGGCATTGGCGGGCGGGCCCGCCCGCGGTGGCGGGGCTCTGTTAGCCTCGCTAGCGACGTTAATGAGCGGGCCTGGGGGAGCATGTCCACGCCATCCGAAGACGAGTCAGCCGCCTCGCCCGTGGCCGTGGCCGACGGCTCTGACGCCGGGAGCGATGCCGCGCGGGAGCGCCGCCCGCGGTGGCGGGGCGTGTGGCTGATCCGGTTGGCCTGGCTGGTCGGCTTGATCGCGGTCGGGATCGGGCTCTACTTCTGTTATCTGCACGTCTCGCGGACGGAGCGGGTCAGTTCGGACGGCGCGTCCAACGCGCTGCAGGCCTGGGCCATGCTGCACGGCAACCCGATGCTGCGCGGCTGGACGGTCACCGACGTGTCGTTCTACACCACTGAGCTGCCCGAGTACATGCTGGTGGAGTACTTCCGCGGCCTGAACGCGGACGTGCTGCACATGTCGGCGGCGATCAGCTACACGCTGGTCGTGCTGACCGGCGCGATGCTGGCCCGGGGCCGCGCGACGGGCCGCGAAGGCATCGTGCGAATGCTGATCGCCGCCGGGATCATGATCGCGCCCCAGCTCGGCCCCGGCGTGTTCATCCTGGTCTTCCAGCCCGACCACATCGGCACCCAGGCGCCGCTGCTACTGACCTGGCTGGTGCTCGACCGCGGCCCACGCCGCTGGTATGTCCCCATCCTGGTCGGCGCCATGCTGGCCTGGATCGAGGTGGCCGACCGGCTGGCCCTGCTGATCGGCGTGGCCCCGCTGGCCGTGGTGTCCGCCATCCGGGCCTACCAGGTGCTCGTGCAGCGCCGCGAGGGGCTGCGGGCCGCCTGGTTCGACCTGTCCCTGCTGCTGGCGGCGGGCGCCTCGGTGGAGATCGCCTCGGTGGTGGTCAAGCAGATCGGAGCGCACGGCGGGTTTGCCGTGCTGCCGGTCGCGAGCGCGGTGGCCCCGATCGGCGAGCTGCCGGCCCACTCCTGGCTGGCGGTGGAGAGCGTGCTCGGGCTCTACGGCGCCGACTTCTTCGGCATCTCCTCGCCCGGACTTAACGACGGCATCGCGTTCTTGCACCTGATCGGCCTGGCCCTGGCCGGCTGGGGCCTGTGGCTGGTCATCCGGCGCTTTTTCAGCTGCGAGGACCGCATCGCCCAGGTGCTGGCCCTCGGGATTCTCATTAACGTGGCCGCCTACCTGCTGAGCGCCACGCCCACGACATACTGGAGCGCTCGCGAGATGGCCGGCGTGCTGCCGGCCGGCGCCGTGCTGGCTGGCCGGATGCTGGGCGGCCGGTTCCTGACGTTCCGGCTGGTGCCGGCCATGACCGTGGTGCTGGCCTGCTACCTGGCGGCGCTCGGCTACACGGTCGCGCAGCCGTCCCGCCCCGCCATCAGCCAGGATCTGGCCGACTGGCTGGTGGCGCATCACTTCAGCTACGGCTTGAGCAGCTACGGCATCGCCAACGCCACCACGCTGGCCAGCGGCGGCGCGATCAGCATCAGGTCGGTGAGCTTCGGCAACAACGAAGCGGCCGCGGGGCCCTACGAGTTCGACCAGACCTGGTACGACCCGCGGATCCACGACGCGAACTTCGTCGTGCTGATGAACCCGCCCGTTCCGCTCGATCAGATCGCGACCTGGGAAACCCGTGACACGTTCGGCCGGCCGACCCACGTCTACGACTTCGGCCCCTACGTCATCATGACCTACGACACGAACCTGCTCACCGACCTCAGCCCGTCCCTCCCCCCGCCGCCCCCGCCCGGCCGGCTCCCAGCGCCCTCCTCCTCACCCACCAGCTGACAGGCCGAGCAGCTCGGCGGCAGCGTGGGCGCTGGCCCGGGACGCGCCGTACGTGGCCAGGTAGGAGGTGCCTGCCGGCGGGCGCCACAGCGGCAGGCCCATCTCCACCAGGACCAGATCGGGGCGCGCCGCGAGCAGGGCGTCGATTAGGGACCGCGTGTTCTGGTCCCGGTGCGCGTCGCGCACCACTACGACCAGCGAGCGCCCGGCTGCAGCCGCCAGGATCCCCGCCGCGCCCTCGGGCCCTTCGCCGTTACCCAGGACACTGACCCGGCGGATGCTCCCGGCCGGCGCCCACGGGCCTAGCCCCCACCCGAACCGTCCCGCGGCGATGTTCTCCTGCGGCTCGACCTCGATGATCACCGGGTGGCTGAGCATCCGCTGCGGCCCCGAGACTTGCACCGCGCGCCGGGCCGCGGCCAGCCCGATCCTGACCTGGTCCGCGGCCAGGCTGACCATGCCGTCGGCGAGGACGCCGCCGTCGTCCAGGTC
>JBAUAY010000893.1:0-1532 GCA_049676235.1 Streptosporangiaceae bacterium | reverse complement strand
CAGGCACGAGACAGGGACCGCGGACACCGACGCCGCAGCGCATGTCCTCCATCAGACCCGCAGCGGGATCCCTCCGTGACCCCGCACGCACACCGCGCCGCCCATTCTCCCGCTAACCCCCTCCCGGCACGAATTCCGCCGCGAAATCATGACCGCCCGCCAGCACCCCCGCCCCCGACTCACCCACGGCACACACAACACGCGGGCGCGCGCTTTTGACCGAGAGCTGCCAATCCCTGCCGGGTCCAGGCCCCGCGGGTTCGGGGGCCCTCGGCGCCGGTCCATCATGCGGGTTTCTTCCGCCGTCGGTGACGGCGCGACCGCGGTGCGGCTGGTACACGAGTACCTGTCCGCCGAAGGCGCGGCCGAACTCCTCTGTCGGTAAAGGGATGACTAGGGCGGAGGAACGCTCTTCCGGCTGGACGGGCAACCGGGCTGGATTTCCATAGGTTCTCCACACAAGCTCCATCGCTTCTTCATACCAGCCGGCTTACTAAGGCTGGAGGAGGGGGTCGACGTGTTGCATGTGTCGCTCCTAGGGGAGCAGGCAGTCACTGATGACCGGGCCGGAAGCATCCGGGCCCGGTCGTCGCGCGTTGTCGTCCTGGTCGCATTCCTGGTCATGCACGCCGGATCCGCGCAGGCCCGGCAGCGTATCGCCGGCCTGCTCTGGCCCGAGTCCACGGATGCGCAGGCACTGACGAACCTGCGCCGCGAACTGCACCACCTGCGCCAGGTTCTGCGAGACGACCCATCGCTCATGGTGACGCCCAGGGATCTGTGCTGGCGTGACACGAAGACATGCCGCGTCGACGTGCGCGTCTTCGATAGTGGGCGCAAAGCGGCCCTGGCGGCGGCGGCTGCCGGTGATAACGACGGGATCCTGCGGCATGCCGCCGCGGCGATCGCCGCGTACCGGGGTGAGCTGCTGCCCGGCGTGTACGAAGACTGGCTGCTCGACGCGCGGTCGCAGCTTGAGCGCCAGTGCGTGGACCTGTGCGACCTGGTCTGCGCTGCCCGGGCACGAGCGGGTGACCTGGCCGGGGCGGTGGAGCCGGCCCGGCGCCGGGTCCAGCTGCAGCCGCTTGAGGAGGTCGGCTATCGCACCTTGATGGAGTTGCAGGCCGATATGGGCGACCGGGCTGGCGCCGTCAGCACCTACCACCATTGCGCGTCGGTGCTGGAGCGCGAGCTCGGTGTCGCGCCGGACCCTTCTACGCGCGGGGCGTTCCAGCGCCTGATGGCTCGCGCCCGCCCAGCGATACGGCCCCCGGCCGCTGCTAGCCCGGCGGCCGGCCGCCCCGGGTTGGCTGCGGCACAGCTTGTCGGCCGGTCCGCTGAGCTCAGCGTGCTGCAGGAGGCGTGGCGGGCCGCCGACGCAGGGCGCCGCGGTCTCGTGCTGGTCCGCGGTGGCGCCGGCGTGGGGAAGACCCGCCTGGTCGCCGAGGTGGCTGAAACGGCACGCCAGCAGGGCGCGGTGGTCGCGGTCGCTCAGTGCTTCGGCACCGCGGGACGGCTGGCCCTGGCCCCGG
>JBAUAY010000892.1:0-9739 GCA_049676235.1 Streptosporangiaceae bacterium | reverse complement strand
GGATTCAGTGCTCCATCCCGAGATCGGCGTCGCCGTGCCGGACGGCCTGCGGTCCCGCTGGACCTACGTCAGCGGGACAAGTCGCCAGCGGCTTCCGCATTTGCTGAGCGAACTAGGCAAGATCGATCTCTTCGTCCACGACAGCCTGCACACCGGACGCAACACGCGCTTCGAGCTAGACACGGCGTGGCCCGCGATTGGGCCCGGCGGAGCAGCTATTGTCGATGACGTCGACCATAGCCTGGCGTTCCACGCCTTCGTAGAGAAAGCGCGCGCAGCGGAAACCCTGGCAGCAAGGCACGTCGCCGGAGCTGGACTCTGGGGGCTGGCGATCAAGGGTTAAGAAGGGGCTGGCGATCAAGGCTGAGGAGCCTCCAGACGGCCCCTGGATCCTGGCCTCGGTGACCGGCAGGGTCTTCATTCGACGAAACGATGCTGCGACCGCTCCCAGGCTCCCACCAGGTCACGGTAATGCCGCGCAGCTGCGCGCAGCCAGTCCATGGTCGCCACCAGGTCAAGGAACCGGCCCCGGGCAAGTCAGCCGAGTTGATCTGGAACCGGACCAACCGGGTGAGCGTCTCCTGCGTCTGCTGCGTGGAACCCAGTTGGATGGTGCTTGGGTACATGTGCACGGCCCGGTTAAGTTTGGTGACCTCGGCAGTGAGGGTCGCGTCGTGATCCGCTGGCTGCCGAGTACGACGGCGGACGCCCTGACCAGCCTGCGCGGCACCAGACTCTGCCCACTCATGTGAATAACACTCCCACAACCAGGTCAGCGAGTACCGACCGGATGACTTCGCCGCACCAGGCCAGCAGTTCATTGTCCCGCAACGGCTGCCCGCCAATGGCGGCAGTCTTCGGCGTTGGTACCAGCATGGCATGCACCGCCGGCTTCAGCACCGTCTTCGGGTACAGGCGCTGCACCCTGACCTGCCGGGAATCGGGCAGCTCGACCGGCGCGAACCTGATGTGCTGGCCCGCCATGGTGATGTCGGTGAGCCCCGCCCGCCTGGCCGCGGTGCGCAGCCGCGCCACCTCGAGCAGGTTGAGTACCGGCTCGGGCGGCTCGCCGTAGCGGTCGGTCAGCTCATCATGGACGGCGGTGGCGTCCTGCTCGGAGTCGATGGCGGCGATCCGCGTGTACGCCTCCAGCCTGAGCCGTTCGCCGGGCACGTAGTCATGCGGGATGTGCGCGTTGATCGGCAGCTCCACCCGGACCTCAGGCTTTTCCGCCGGGCCGTCACCCTTCAGTTCGTTGACGGCTTCGCCGATCATCCGCACGTACAGGTCGAATCCGACCCCGGCGATATGCCCGGACTGCTCGCCGCCCAGCAGGTTCCCGGCCCCGCGGATCTCCAGGTCCTTCAGGGCGACGTACATGCCCGCGCCCACCTCGGTGTGCTGAGCCACTGTGGCCAGCCGCTCGTGCGCCGTCTCGGTCAGGGCGCGCTCGGGGGGGTACAGGAAATACGCGTAGGCGCGTTCGCTGCCGCGACCCACCCGGCCGCGCAGCTGATGCAGCTGAGACAGCCCGTACATATCGGCGCGGTCGATGATGAGGGTGTTGGCGTTCGGGATGTCCAGGCCGGATTCCACGATGGTGGTCGCGACCAGCACGTCGTAGTTCCGTTCCCAGAAGTCGACCATGATCTTTTCCAGCTCATGCTCGTTCATCTGGCCGTGCGCGACGGCGATCCGTGCCTCGGGCACAAGCTCGGCGATCTGGGCGGCGACCTTGCGGATCGAGCTGACCCGGTTGTGCACGAAGAAGACCTGACCGTCCCGCAGCAGCTCGCGCCGGATGGCGGCGGTGACCTGTTTCTCGTCGTAAGCGCCGACGAAGGTGAGCACCGGGTGGCGTTCCTCGGGCGGCGTCAGGATGGTGGACATCTCCCTGATCCCGGCCACGCCCATCTCGAGCGTCCTCGGGATCGGCGTAGCGGACATGCCGAGCACGTCCACTTCGGTACGCAACCGCTTGAGGTATTCCTTGTGCTCCACCCCGAACCGCTGTTCCTCATCGATGATCACCAGGCCGAGCCGGGCCAACCTGGTCTCGGGCGAGAGCAGCTTGTGGGTGCCGATGACCACGTCCACCGTGCCGTCGGCGAGCCCGCGCAACGTCTCGGCCGTCTCCGCGCTGCCCTGGAACCGCGACAGCGGCTTCACCGTCACCGGGAACGGGGCGTAGCGCTCGGAGAACGTCGACATATGCTGCTGGACCAGCAGCGTCGTCGGCACGAGCACGGCGACCTGCTTGCCGTCCTGCACCGCCTTGAACGCGGCCCGGACCGCGATCTCGGTCTTGCCGTAGCCGACGTCACCGCAGATCAGCCGGTCCATCGGCACCGGCCGTTCCATGTCGTGCTTGACCTCGTCGATAGCGCCGAGCTGGTCCGGGGTCTCCACGTAGGGGAAGGCGTCCTCGAGTTCGCGCTGCCAGGGAGTATCCGGCCCGAAGGCGAACCCGGGCGAGGCCATCCGGGCCGAGTACAGCCGGATCAGCTCGGACGCGATCTGCCGGACGGCCTTGCGCGCCCGGCCCTTGGCCTTGGCCCAGTCCCCGCCGCCGAGGCGGTGCAGGGTCGGCGCCTCGCCGCCCGAGTACCTGGTTACCTCATCCAGCTGGTCGGTCGGCACGTACAGCCGGTCCGGCGGCTGGCCCCGCCTGCCCGGCGCGTACTCGATCACCAGGTATTCCCGGGTGGCGCCGGCCGCGGTCCTCGATGTCATCTCCACGTACCTGCCGACGCCGTGCTGCTCGTGCACCACGTAGTCGCCGGCCTTGAGCTGCAGCGGGTCGACGCCGCCGCGCCGCCTGCTCGGCATCCGCCGCATGTCCCTGGTCGTCGGCAGTCCGGCCGGATGCCCGGCTAGGTCGCTCTCGGTGAGCAGGACCAGCCGCACCGCCGGCCAGACGAAGCCATTCTGGATCCGCGCGGTCGTCACGTAAGGGACGCCGGGCTCGGGCGCGTCGTCCACATCCTCCTGCATGCGGGCGCCGACGTTCTCGCCGCGGAGCATCTCGGCCAGCCGCTGGGCCGGGCCGTGGCCCTCGGTGACCAGCACAACCCGCCAGCCCTCCGCCAGCCAGCCCCGAACGTCCGCAATCATGCGGGCGGCGTCGCCGCGATAGGACGGTGCGAGTGAGGCGTTTATCCGGAACGGAGCTGGTTCACCTAGATCGTTCGGCTGAATTGCCTGACCTGGATCGGCGCCCGGCTCGCCGGAGTCCGTTACCCCGAACGGCGCGATCGTCCACCACGGCAGGCCTAGTGCGCCCGCCGCGGCGCGGATCCGCGCGATCGGCTGGAAGGCCGCGGCCCCCAGATCCACCGGCGCCTCCCCACCCACCTCCCCTTCCCCCCTCATGGCGGCGTTGACCCACGAGGCCTCCAGGAACTCCTGGCTCGTCCTGACAAGCTCCTCCGCGCGGGCGCGGACCCGCTCCGGGTCGCACGCGAGCACGATGCCGCCCGCCGGGACATAGTCGAGGAGCAGTTCCATCCGGTCGGCCAGCACGGGCGCGAACGCCTCCATGCCTTCGACGGTTATCCCCTCGGCCAGCTTGCCGAGCGTGTCGGACAGGGCCGGGTGGGTGTCGGCGAGTTCCTTAGCCCGCGCCCTGACCGCCGGGGTGAGCAGCAGCTCGCGGCACGGCGGCGCCCAAAGACCGCGCTCGGCCGGGCCGATGCTGCGCTGGTCGGCGACCTTGAAGTAACGGATCTCCTCGATCGTGTCGCCGAAGAACTCGATCCGCAGCGGATGTTCCTCGGTGGGCGGGAACACGTCGACGATGCCGCCGCGCACGGCGATCTCACCGCGGCTGCCGACCAGGTCGACCCGGGAGTAGCCGATCTCGACCAGCCTGGCGAGCAGGTCGTCGAGTTCGCACGTCTGGCCGACGTGCAGCTCGACCGGCTCGAGGTCGCCCAGGCCGGCCACAATCGGCTGCAGCATGCTCCTGACCGGCGACACCACGACCGCGAGCGGTCCGTTCGGCTCGCCGGGATCGGCCGGGTGGGCGAGCCGCCTGAGCACGGCGATCCGCTGCCCCACCGTGTCCAATCGCGGCGATAGCCGCTCATGGGGCAGGGTCTCCCAGCCGGGGAAGTACGCCACGCTATCGGGCGGGAGAAAGGAGCCGAGCCCAGCCGCTAGGTCCTCGGCCTCCCGGGCCGTGGCCGTGACCGCGAGCACGAACCTTGTTGTCTCGGGGGGGCGATCGCCCCCAGACGCCCCCTGGTCACGGAGGGACTCCCCGTCCCCGCGCACCCCCCTGGCCAGCGCGGCTGCCAGCACTGGCCGCAGCGTCGGCGGCGCGACCAGGTCTTCACCGGCGAGGATGGTTTCCGAGCCGTCGCCGGCCACGCCGGGCGGCAAACCGCGCCCGGGAACCGAGTCGGCTTCCGCGCGCGAGACCGCGCCATGCAGCTGGGGGTCGTCGTCGACGATGGTGAGCAGTCCTGCGAGGCTCATGATGTCCTTGTAATCGCTGTTCGTCCCTTGTCCTGGCTGCCCCTGTGCCTGCGGCGGGACCCATCCGTAGGGGTTTACTCACCTGATGGGGACAGCACGAATCGGTCGGGTTTTAGCGGACCCGACTCGGGCGGAACCCCCTAAGTTTACGCGGTCGGCCGCGCCCGCCCGCAGCCCCGGCCGGCCTCTGTGCACCCCGCTGGCCGCGCCTTCGCTGACCGCGCCCGGGATTCCCTTAGTGTTCAATCCAATACGCCACGGATTTATGCCACGCCAAGGATTTGTGCCGCGGGGGACTTTACGTGATAGGAAAGCTCCAGGACCGCTTCACGCAAGTGGTGTGACGCCCTGCCGGGGCTGGTCCCCTTCCCGCTCCCGTGGTTTGCCCGCGCCTGACGGCACGTTGGCATACCGTGTCAGAAGTCACGTTCGGAGGCACAGCTGACCGTTCAATCACCGCAGGCCCTGCCCGCGGAGCTATCCGACTGGCCGGTGTGCACGCTTGGCGAGGCGCAGCTGGGCGACCTCGAGCTGCTCACGTCCGGGGTGTTCGCGCCGCTGCGCGGCTTCATGGACGCCGCCGATGTGGCCGCGGTAACCGAGCGCGGCATGCTGGCCGACGGCACGCCGTGGTCGGTGCCGGTGACCCTCGACGTACCCGCCGGAGTGGTCCCGGCCGACGCTGACCGCCTGGTATTGCAGGACCAGGAGGGCTCCCCGCTGGCTGTGCTCTCGATCACCGAACGGCTGACCCCGCCGGGAGCCGGCGACGACGGCATGGTCCGGCTGGCCGGACCGGTCACCACGCTGCGCGAGCCCGAGCACGGGCCGTTCCGCCAGCTGCGGCGGCGCCCGGAGGACCTGCGCGCCGAGCTGGCGGACGCCGCCGAGCCGTCCGGAGACGCCGAGCTCTCATCAGGCACCGGGGGCAACGTGCTCGCTTACGCGACCCGGCGGCCTCTAAACAAGCGCCATATCGGCCAGTTGCGCCACTATGCGGGCCAGCTCGACGCGCGCCTGCTGGTGTTGCCCCTGGTCTGCGGGCCAGCCGAGATCGTGACCCGGCCGGAGGCGCTGGTCCGCGCGGTCCTGGCGGCTAAGCCGCATCTTCCGGCCGACACGCTGGTCGTCCCCGTGCCGCTCGCGCCGCGTAACGCGGGGGCGGATCCGAAGGACCCAACGGGCCGGGACACCGCGGACTTGCGCGCCCAGGCCACCGCCGCCGCGGCCTACGGCGCCACCCACCTGCTGGCCGACTCACCCGACGTCGCGGGCTGGGCGGCCGGCCCGAAAACCGGCACGCTGACGCTGCCCGGAGTGCCGATCCAGGTCATCACGGCCGGCGAATGGGCCTACGACCCGCGCCCAGAAGTGTGGCGCCCGCTCGCGCTGATCGAACCCGGGGCCGAGCAGGGTGAGCTGACCGATTCCGAGCTCGGTGCGTTGCTCGATTCCGGTGCCGAGGTTCCCGCCTGGTTCGCTCCGCCGAGCGTGGCCCGCGAGCTGCGCCGGGCCCGGCCGCCCCGAGCCGAGCGCGGCCTGGCGATCTTCTTCACTGGCCTGTCCGGGTCGGGCAAGTCCACCATCGCCCGCGGGCTGGCCGAGGCGCTAACCGAGCGGGGGGACCGCACCGTCTCGCTACTCGACGGAGACCACGTCCGGCAACTGCTGTCGGCCGGGCTCACCTTCTCCCGGGCCGACCGGGACCTCAACATCGCGCGGATCGGATTCGTCGCGGCCGAGGTCGCCCGGCATGGCGGCATCGCGATCTGCGCGCCGATCGCGCCCTACGCCGCGGCGCGCGCGGCCGCCCGCCAGATGGTCACCGAGGTCGGCGACTTCCTGCTCGTCTACGTCTCGACTCCGGTGGACGTCTGCGCCGCGCGCGACCGCAAGGGCCTGTACGCCAAGGCCCGCGCCGGGCTGATCACGGGCTTCACCGGAGTGTCCGATCCCTATGAGGAACCGCGTGACGCGGACCTGGTGCTCGACACCTCGGTCATGACCCGCCAGCAAGCTGTCGACGCGGTACTGAAGCTCCTGACGACGGGCGGCTGGCTGACCGGCGTCCCGGACGAACCCGGCGGCGGCGCGGCGGCCAGGGCATCCGGGTCAATGATCAGGCTCGGATCCCTTGGCCCCACCGTCCGGCGGCTGTAGGCAGATCCGCCAGAGCAGATCCGCCAGCGCTCACTCCTCGTCTTCGGCGCGGGCGCCTTCCTCGAGCCTGGCGCGGAACCCGGCGGCCCGGGACCGCCCGTTCTTAAGGCGCGACAGCAGCGCTCCGGACATGACGTCCCGCTGCCTGGAGAGCAGGACGAAGCTGGCTACTCCGCTCACCACGAACGCGAGCGCGAGCAGCAGCAGCCCCCGGGCCCCCACCAGATACAGCAGGACCACCGAGACGACGAGCAGCACGATCCGCGCTGACGTGTAAGCGAGAGTGGCACGCATGACGATCCCAGCATAGTCAGTCTCCGGCGAGCGTCGCCGCCAGCAGCTCCGGATCGATGTTGCCGCCCGAGACCACCGCTACCGACGCGGTGGCCCCGGGGAGCTCGTCCCGGTGATACAGCCACGCCGCGACGGCGGCCGCGCCCCCCGGTTCCGCCACTAGCCGGGCGTGGCTCGCGAGCAGCCTGACCGTGGCGAGCATCTCGTTCTCGGTTACCGTGACCATGTCGGCCACCAGCTCGCGGATATGCGCGAAGGGCAGCGCGCCGACCTGCTCCACCCGAAGCGCGTCCGCGACCGTACGCTGGACATCGGCCGAGGGCCAGCTGATCCGCTCACCGCGGCGGAAGGACTCGCGGGCGTCCGCGGCGAGTTCCGGCTCGACGCCCACCACGGCCGCGGCCGGACAAACGGTCCGCACGGCTGCCGCGATGCCCGAGATCAGGCCACCGCCGCTGACCGGCACCAGGACCAACCCGACCTGCGGGCAGTCAGCCGCGATCTCCAGGCCGACCGTGCCCTGGCCGGCGATGACCGCCCGGTCGTCGAAGGGCGGGATCAGCACGTATCCGTGCCTGTCCATGAGTTCCTCGGTGGCGGCGACTCGCGCCGGCAAGGTCGGCTCCACCGTCACGAGATCCGCGCCGTAGTACTCGATCGCATCGGTCTTGACCTTCGGCGCGGTCCGCGGGACCACCACGACCGCCCGCACGCCAAGCAGGGCCGCGGCGTAGGCCACCGCGTGACCATGGTTGCCGCTGGAATGAGCGATGACTCCGCGCTGCCTGGCCGCCTGCTCGCTGGCCGTGATAGCGGCGTAGGCGCCGCGCAGCTTGAACGAGCCGGTGGGCTGGAGCGACTCGGGCTTGACCAGAAGAGGCGGCTCGAGCCTAGCGACCGGGATCAGCGGCGTGCGGACCGCCACCCGCTCGAGCCGCCGGGCTGCGTCCCGTATTTCGGCCAGGCTGACCAGCCCGGATCCGGACCCAGTAACCCCGGTCATGCCGCCGCCCATGCCGTCACCCCTCGCGCTGTTTTTCCCGCGTAACCTCCGGCGGCCGCGAACCGGATGCGACTCCAGAGCCTTTCGTAACACCTGCTAACTAGTGCGTTTATTACTGATTGTCATGTTGTAACTACTACTAAATGCTCAGTCGTTCACGAAACGCCGATCTAATTTCCAGAAATCTAGGTAGAAAGTACTCGTTGAGCGCCAAACTAGAGGGACATCTGACCAGAGGATCAAGGGAGACAGTCGGAGGAGACTGAACGTGGACGGCAACAACGAGCGCCTCCTCACCCCAGGAGAGGTGGCCGCACTGTTCCGGGTGGATCCGAAGACCGTCACCCGCTGGGCGGCCTCCGGACGCATCACGAGCATCCGAACCCCGGGCGGGCACCGCAGGTTCCGAGAGTCTGAAGTACGGTCCCTGCTACGTGGCGACAGCGAACCAGCACCCCAAGGCCACCCGGCGGCCTGACCACGCGCAAGCGGATGAGGCCACCCGCGGTCTCTCCGGCTTGCGCGGTTCCTTCGGGCGGGGATTCTAGGGGGCTCTGTGGGGGGTTCCTCAAATGTTCCGGCGTCGGCGACCCGCCTGGCCTGCGGTTCCGCAGCTTCAGGACTGGTCGCCTTCGGCGCTGTCCTGCCATGTGTACTCGCCGTTCAGCCTCGCGAACTCAAGGAACTCCTGGCGCAGGGCCTCGTCGTCCTGCCGCCACCGGTCACGGCGCTGCTCGGCTTCTTCGGGGGTCAGCGCCTGGGCGGCGAGCCGGGAGTAGTCGGCGTCCTGCGGCCCGATCTCCACGTAGACGTCGCCGAGGATGCGGCCGTCGTGACCCGTTGCGGACTGCGGGACCATCAGGTTCCCGTTCGGCAGTCGTATGACAAACATCGCTGATCACCTTAGATGCCATAGCGCCGGTTGAAATACAGCATGACCCGCAGTGCAGTCCGTGTATCCCCACTCAGCATATCGACCAGAGCCGGCCGCTGCCTGGACGCAATCGCAGCGAAGGCGTCCGCGAAGAACTCCTTGCGCCCGAGGCCACCGGGCTGACGGTGGAAATCACTGGCGAAATGTGGCCGGCACTGTTCGTAGAGCATGCGAAACTCCGCTGAGTCAGATTGCCATTTACCTGGCTGACTGTCGAGATCATCAAGCGCGTGTCCGACTTCGTGGCACATCACGTCCGGAGTGGGGGACGGCCGGGAGCCGACTACGATTTTACGTTCGCCGTAGGCGCCCGCGCAGGCATCCCACGTGGCCCGACCGCCCGGTAGCGGGACGCCGCGCAGGCTGGTCATGTCATCGAGTTCCGGGACGCCGCCGGGGCCGATGAAGATCGCGTCGAGGCCGTCGGCCAGCCTTTCCTTGATCCGCTCGGGAAGTTCGGCCAGCCGGTCGACGGCCGCCACCACTTCCCGGGACGGCGGCGACGCCGGGTCCCACTGCCGCCACAAGATGGCCTCGAGCGAGCCGCAATTCCTGCGGCCGTCCGCGGCCAGCGGCCGTTC
This sequence comes from Streptosporangiaceae bacterium, assembly GCA_049676235.1. GTDB lineage: Bacteria > Actinomycetota > Actinomycetes > Streptosporangiales > Streptosporangiaceae > Palsa-504. The sequence continues at coordinate 288 of JBAUAY010000892.1, read as the reverse complement.
CCTAGGATGCGCAGCGGTGAAAGGCAGCCCGGCGTGCGAGGCCGATCCGCCGGGCCGCCGGGCAGATCGCCCGGTCCCGTCCGGCTGACGCGGGACGCCGGCCGCGACCCGGGCCAGATCTGCCGCCCGGGTATCCGGCAGGCTCGCTTCTGAGGACTGCGCCAGGCCCAGCTCCGCCGTTTCGTACCAGCGCGTCCCCGAACCTGGCGCCGCTGGCACTGGCCTCGCGGCCTCGCCCAAGCCGACCGCGGCGGCATCCTGAGGCGCCTCACGGATCCGCGCCCGAGC
>JBAUAY010000891.1:0-4683 GCA_049676235.1 Streptosporangiaceae bacterium | reverse complement strand
CCACCGCATGGTTCGGGCTGCTGCTCCTATCCGCCTCGGACAACTACCTGCACTGGCTGCCGTTTCCCGTTCCCATCACCGTCGCGGCAGGCGAAGTTGCCCTCGCCGCCTGGGCACTGCGGCGCTGGTCCGCCCGCACAGATCTGCAGGTGCTCGCCGTCTGCGCCGGTGCCCTGGTCGTGCAGATGGCCGCCGGCTTCGGCGTCCTCGGCGCAGCTGGCCCCGTCAACATCATCGGCAAGGCCGTCCTCAACATCATCGCGGCGTGCCTGCTGGCATGGTTCGCGCTGCGGCTACGGCGACGCCACGACCAGCACCCTCCCGCACCACCGCCCGCAATCAGCCCCTCGCCCCGCGCGCCAGCGCAACCAGCGGGTGACGGGCGAGAAGACGACCGGGGGACAAAGCCGACCCGGCGAACCCGAGTACTGTCCGGCCTGGTGGCCCGCAGCCGCTGCCGAGTCCGCCACCTGTTCCAGCGGCGAACGCGCCCGCCCGATGCTTATCGCGTCAATGCCACGCTCCCTGCTGTGCCGGACGGCGGGCGCCCAGAACTGCCTGATCCGCGCCTGGCCACCCGCCCGGGTGGCACAGCTGCCAGGCGCACGGAATCGGCAGGGACGCTCCTGATACGAACGACAGAGCTGAATTGACGATCGCCGCCGTCGTTAGCGGCATACAGGCCAGCGCATGAATCGACGGGGGGCGCAACGCCCTCGATGAGGCCCGGCGGGCCGGGCGCCTGCCAAATTGGCTCGCCAGCGCCGGGGCGCTGCCGTTCACAGCGCCGGCTTCGGGCTGGTGACCAGCACGGTTTCCGTTTCGCCACTAGACCGGGTGGCGCGCCGGGTCGCCCGGGCCGTGTTCTGTCCTCAGGGGAGGATGCCGGCGGACGGGGCCGGGGTGTTCACCGCCCGGTCCCGTGGGTTGCGCACTGCCCGGTCTGTGGTGTGGGCCGTGGCCACCCACGCGCTCTTTTACTGCCGCCGATCCGGTCACTCCCGGTCGGCAGCCATGCCGTTCTAGCGATATAAGCCCACCACGCCAGATGGGCCTGGTTGACATACGGGCAATTCTGTATCAATATCAGGCAATATCAGTCAGTCTCAGTCACTCTTCTTGAGATCGGAGCGCCGAATGCTGCCGGCGCAGCGCCAGGAGGCGATACTCGCGCAGGTCCGCGCGCAGGGCGCAGCCTCGGCCGAAGAACTCTCGCGGAGCCTCGGGGTGTCCGTCGAGACCATCCGGCGGGACCTGCGGGGCCTGCGGGACCAGGGACTGCTCAACCGGGTACACGGCGGCGCCACCAGGTCCTCCCGCCGGTCCAGTGAGGGCAGCTTCGCCGCCAGGAGCACCCTGAATCTCGCCCGCAAGCAGGCCATCGCGGCACTAGCCGCCTCCCTGGTGGGCACCGAGGAGACCATCGTCATCGATACCGGCACCACCCCGCTGCAGCTAGCGCGGGCCCTGTCGGCGAGCTTCCGCGGCCGGGTCCTTACTAATTCCGTGCTGGTGGCGGCGGAGCTGTCCGACCGCAGCGACATCGAGCTGCTGCTATGCGGCGGGCAGATCCGGCCGGGAGACGGCGCCTGCTCCGGCACCCACGCGGAGGCTTTCTTCGCCGACTTCTACGCCGACAAGGCGTTCCTCGGCGCGGGCGGCGTGCATCCCGAGGCCGGGCTCACCGACTACTACCCCGCTGAGGCCGCCATCCGGCGGACGATCACCGCCCACAGCGCCGCCACTTACGTCCTGGCCGACTCCAGCAAGCTCGGCGTCATCGCCGTGCACCGGGTTTGCGCGCTCGGCCAGCTCACCGCGGTCATCACCGATGACGAGGAAAACCTCGGCGCCTCCGCCGCGCTTGCCGTCAGCGTCACGCTGCTGCATGCGGCCCCCAGCAGGCAGCCATCGCTGACAGCGGCCGGATGACGGCCGCCGGGACTGTCCTGCTGCTAGGTGCCGGGGCGGTGGCCGGGATCGTGGGGTCCGCCGGCGGCACCGCCTCGCTGATCTCCTACCCGGCACTGCTGGCCGCGGGCATCCCGCCACTGGCCGCCAACGTAACGAACGCCGTCGCCTTCGTGGCAGCCTGGCCGGGCTCCGCGCTAGGTTCCCGGCCCGAACTACGCGGACAGAGACCATGGCTGCTGCGCTGGGCACCGCTCGCCGCGGCGGGAAGCGCCGCCGGCGCCGCGCTGCTGCTTTTCACCCCCGCCGGAATCTTCGACCGGGTTGTGCCGTTCCTGCTCGCCTTTGCCGCGCTCGCCCTGCTCCTGCAGCCAAAGGTCGCCGCATGGCTGGCAGGTCATCCCGCCAGCAGCAGCAGGCTCCTGCTGCCCAGCGGACTGGCCGTAACGTCAGTCTACGACGGCTACTGGGGCGCGGGGGCGGGCGTCATGACCCTCGCCCTGCTCATGATCACGACCGAGCCGCACCTGCCGCGATCCAACGCGCTCAAGAACATGCTCCTCGGAGTCGCCGACGTGACCTGCTGCGTCGTGTTCATCCTGTTCTGGCCCGTCGACTGGGCCGCCGCAGCGCCCATGGCCGCCGGCTTCCTGGCCGGAAGCATGATCGGGCCGTCCCTCACCAGGCACATACCCGGACACATACTTCGCATCATCGCCGCACTCGCCGGACTCGGGTTCGCCATCCACCTATGGACCGAAAGCTAGCCACTGCAATCAGCCATACGCCGGCCCAGAGCCCGGTAGGGGAGCAAGACGGGGAGCAAGCGAGCGGCGATGTCGGGCTACGTCCGGCGACAGGCAGCGATTAACGCTGCTGGTAGAGCCACGTTCAGCTACGTCCAGCCACAGTTCGGGTTTATATGGCATGCAAGAGGTCAGGGGTTCGAATCCTCTAAGCTCAACATTTTCCCAGTTAAAAGGCATGTTTCGATCATAGAGATGATCTTTGACCTCTTGCATGCAGGCAAGCGCATGTTCCCCCCGACGCCCAGGTTCCTGGCACGGAAGTCCTCGCAGCTCACACCCCGTGCCGCAGGTCGTGACCGCAAGAAGTCACGCTGAAATGCCCCTTCCCGGAGAGCAAGACGGGGAGCAAGCCGGAAGCAACCAAACGATCTGCCGGGTCCTTCGCGACCACCTTGCGCGAGCCCGAGTTGCCCGGCGTACTGCGACCCTCAGCGACCCGATGTCACCATCGCGGGCCTATACCCGAGTCGTAACACAATGACTGTCGATTCGGCGCCTTCCTCGTCATGTGAGACGCTGCTGGCGGAGCGCACGACAATCCAGTTCTGCCCGTTGCGGTTGGCCTGCGGAGGAATTCCTCACAGGCTGGGCGGTTGACTGATTCATTCAGCTTGCCTGCCCGGCGTTTCCGGTCCGGCGGACGCTAATGCCGTGTCTGGGGAGGCGTGCGCGGGCTGAACCAGGTGCGCAGGGCCGTGTTCATCCCGGCGGCAGGGTCGGGCGTGCCGGGTCCGGTAGCCCAGGCGACGTGGCCGTCGGGCCGGATTAGCAGCGCTGCGGCCGGAGCGGGCTCGGTCAGGCAGTGTGCGGTGATGACGGTGATCAGGTCGGCCTGGTCTGGGGCCGCCTCGGCGACTGCGGAACCGGCGGTGAGGTCGAGCAGGACGCCCTGGGCCGCGTGCATGAACTCGGCGACCCGGGTGCGGCCGTGACGGGTTTCCAGCTGGAGATCTGGCGCGAGCTTTCCGAGCAGCGGGTGTGGCTGGGCGTTGCTGGCCGGCATCGGGTATCGGACATCGGAGCCCTCGATCAGTTCGCCGATGTGACGCAGTTGCCCGGGCTGGCGGAGCAATTCGCGGATGTGCTGGAGCGGTCCGGGGTGCTGGAGTACGTCGCCGAACAGTTCGCGTAGCGCTTCGGCCCCTTCCGGGCTCACCTTGGCGGGCTCCTCCGTCCCGCCTTGGCCGATGGTGGTCAGGGCGTTCTGGGCGCGGGTGTGCAGGATGGCGTGCTGTCCGGCGAGGTGCCGCTCGGCGTGGTAGGACTCCAGCAGGCCGTCCGGTGCCCGGCCCTGGACCTGCGCGGCGAGCTTCCAGCCGAGATTGACCGCGTCGAGCAGGCCGGTGTTCAGCGATACTCCGAAGACGTGGGCGGCGTCGCCGGCCAGCAGGATGCGGCCAGCCTGGTAGCGGTCGGCTTGCCGGGTGTTCCCGACGAGCCGGGTCAGCCGCTGCGGATCGGTCATTGGCAGGTCGCCGCCGAGGACCCGCCGGGCGCTGGCACGCAGTTCGTCTAGGGTCATCGGAGCGCTCAGGTCGGCGGTGGGGTCGTCCTCGCTGGTGTGGACGATGAAGGCACCGGCAGTAGCGTTCTTGTCGAGTACGGTCAGCGGCGCGAGCGAATAGGTGCCTCGCTGGGTGCGGGCTTGCTCCATGAGCTTCAGGCGGCCGATCCCCGGTACCTTCACCGCGCGGCCGCGCCGGGTGAGCTTCGCCGTCGGCAGGCGCACGGTGCCGATGCGGGATATCTCCGGCGAGGTGGTGCCGGGGAAGCTGATCCCGGCCTGCTTGCGTACCAGGCTGTGCGCGCCGTCGCAGCCCACGAGGTAGCGTGCGTGCAGCCGGTAGTCGCCGCCGGGACCGCGGACGTCGAGGGTGACCGCGTCGTCATGCGGGGACAGCGCCGTCAGTTCGTGCCCGCGCCGGACGGTCCCGCCGAGTTCGGTGAGCCGCGCCTCCAGCAC
>JBAUAY010000890.1:0-2919 GCA_049676235.1 Streptosporangiaceae bacterium | reverse complement strand
CCGCCAGATCGCGAGACCGTCAGCTGCGGTCAACCAGAGTTACCTGGTGCTGGTGAGGAAGGAGGGTCACCCATGATGAGGTTGCGGGGTGACCCGGGCGGGAACCATGAACGTTCGGGATATTGATCTTGATTTCCTGGTGAGGTCGACGGCGGGGAAATGGGTAGTTTGAGTACGTGACCACGGCTATCGCACAGTTCATGCGCGAGCTGGAGCGGGCCTGGGACGGGCACCGGGATGCGCTGCTGGTCCGGCGTGACCTGGCGGCGGCGCTCGCGCCGCTGGCGGCCGAGCCGTCGGTCATGCATATCCCGGCCATGACCGGCGCGGCCGGGCGGCGCGCCCTCGAGCGCTTCTACGCCGAGGAGCTCCTGCCGTACGTGCCCGGCGACCTCGCGCTGAGCCTGATCTCCCGGACGGTGGACCGGTGGCGGCTAGTGGACGAAACGACCGTGTCGTTCACCCACGACCGGGTACTGCCGTGGTTGCTACCCGGGGTCGAGCCGACCTTTCGGCGGGCCGAGGTGCTGGCCATCGCCGTTGTCGGCTTCGAGCGCGGGCAGATCCGTTCGCAGCGGATCCTCTGGGATCACGTCACCCTAGCCGCCCAGCTGGGCATCCCCCATCCGGCTACTGGCCGAGCAGCCAGCGGCCTGGCGCGATGAGCTTGCGTGCCTGCGTCGGTCCCCAGGAGCCCGGCGCGTACGGCGCGATCCGGGGCGGGCTGGACAGCAGCGGGTCGATCACCTTCCACGCCGCGGCCAGCCCGTCGGGGCGGGTATACAGCGAGCGGTCGCCGATCAGCGCATCGTGGATCAGCCGGACGTAAGGCGGCAGCGGGTCCGCCCCGGCCAGGCTGGACAGCGGGATCGAGGCGCGGGCGTGGTCAAGGTCAAGCTCCGGGCCTGGCTTCTTCGCCATCAGCGACAGGTCTATCTCGCCGTCCCCCGCAAGGGAGAAAGACAGCACGTTCGTTTCCGGGGGCAACTGGCCGGCCAGCGGACCGGCCGGCTCGCGCAGGACCAGGCTGACCCGCTGCCTGGATTCGGCCAGCCGCTTTCCGGTGCGCAGGTAGAACGGCACGCCGCGCCAGCGCGGATTGTCGATCCACAGCCGGGCGGCTACGAACGTGTCCCTGGTGGACTTGGCCGCCACCCCGGGGACGTCGCGGTAACCGTTGAACTGGCCGAGTACCGCCTCGCTCGGGTCGAGTGGCCGGAAGCAGCTAATCACCTTCTCCCGGGCGGCCTGCAGGTCAAGGGCGCCGAGGCTGGCCGGCGGTTCCATGGCGACCTCGGCGGCCACCTGGAACAGGTGTGTGACGAGCATGTCGAGAATGGCGCCGGTCGCGTCATAGAACACCGAGCGGTCGGTGATGCCGAGCTTTTCTGGCACGTCGATCTGGACGGACTCGACGTGCTCGCGATCCCACATCGCGGCGAACAGCCCGTTGGCGAAGCGCAGTACGTGCAGGTCCTGCGTCGCCTCCTTGCCGAGAAAGTGGTCGATCCGGTAGACCTGCTGCTCGTCAAGGACGGAATGGACGACCCGGTCCAGGGCGAGGAAATCCTGCGGCGACGTACCGAACGGCTTCTCGTACACGACCCGGGCGTCCTTGGCCAGCCCGTGCTGGCCGAGGGCCTGGGTGGTCGGCGCGAACGCCACCGGGGGCACCGCGAGATAGTGCACGAGCTGCGGGTCGCCGCCCAGCGACTCGCGGCCCTTGGCCAGGACGTCGAGGAGGCTGCCGGGGTCGTCGCTGTTGAAGCCGCCGCCGGCGAAGAACACCCGCTCGGCGAAGGCGTCCCAGTCCTGCTTGTCCGGGCGCGGGCCGAACTCGGTGAGCGCGTTGCGGACGTGACGGCGGAAGTCCTCGTGCTCGACGTTGCCGCGGCCGTTGCCCACGAGCCGCCACTGCCGCGGCAGCAGGCCTTCGACGGCCAGCTGGTAAAAGGCCGGCAGGACCTGGCGCTTGGCCAAGTCGCCGGTCGCGCCGAACAAGACGAAAATCGTCGGCCCCAGGTCCGGGCTGGGTTTACCGTTCCTCTTCTTGGCTGCCATGAATGCCAACTTACGCGACCGTCCTGGCCAGGTGCGGGCGGCCCGATGCCTGACCGGCTGGGAGGTGATCGTAATAGGGTGGGAACGGTTGTTTGATCAAAGATGATGAGGAGAACCGATGCCAACTCGCACCGCACGCACTGGCTGGACCGGAACCCTGGAGCAGGGCGTGGGCAAGGTCGAGCTGTCGAGTTCCAAGATCGGCACCTATGACGTGTCCTTTCCCAAGCGGGCCGCTGACGACGCCGGGGGATGGACCAGTCCCGAGGAGCTCATCGCGGCCGCCCACTCCGCCTGCTACGCGATGCAGCTGTCCGCGCTGATCGGCCAGGCCGGCGGCACCCCGCAGGCGCTCGACGTGCAGGCCGACGTGTCGCTCGGACCTGACCCGGCCGGCGGGTTCCGGCTGACCGGCATCAAGCTCACCGTCCGCGGTGAAGTCGAGGGCCTGAACGCCGAGCAATTCGCTAAGGCGGCCGCGGACGCGAAGGCCAGCTGCCCCGTCAGCAAGGCGCTCACCGGCGTCGACATCACGCTGGACGCCGCGCTCGAGAGCTGAGGCTACAGGCCCAAGCCGCCGTCGACCGGAACGATGGCCCCGGTCATGGCGCTGGCGCCGTCCCCGGCCAGGAACGCGATGACCGCGGCCACCTCGGCCGGGGCGATCAGCCGCCCCAGCGGCTGCTGGGCGGCGAAGGCGTCAGCCGCGGGCAGGCCGTAGAGCCTGGCGCTCTCGTCCAGGATGGGGGTCGCGGTCGAGCCCGGGCTGACCGCGTTCGCTGTCACGCCGGTGCCGCCTAGTTCGGCCGCCAGCGCGCGGACGAAGCCGGCCACCCCGGCCTTCGCGGCGCAGTAGGC
>JBAUAY010000889.1:0-2155 GCA_049676235.1 Streptosporangiaceae bacterium | reverse complement strand
AGCACCCCGATCAACGCCGTCACCGAGATGGACCCGGAACTGCTCAGGCGGCTGAACGGGGCGATCCCGCTCGGCCGGATCGGCCAGGCCGCCGAGATCGCCGACGTGGTCGTGTTTCTCGCCTCGGACAAGGCCGGGTACCTCAACGCCACCACGGTCACCGTCGACGGCGGCCTGTCACAATCGAGCGTGGGACTGTGACTGACCACTACGACGTTCTCGTCATCGGCAGCGGGCCCGGTGGCGCGACGGTGGCGGCGCGGGCGGCCGAAACCGGCAAGCGGGTGCTGCTGCTCGAACGCGGTGACTTCCTGCCGCGCGAACGGGACAACTGGGACTCGCAGGCCGTCTTCGGCGACGCGAGGTACACCGCCCACGAGACCTTCTACGACCGCCACGACCGGCCGTTCCGCCCCGAGTTGCACCACTACGTGGGCGGCAACTCCAAGGTGTACGGCGCGGCGCTGTTCCGGCTGCTGCCCGCCGACTTCGCCGAGGTCCAGCACGTGACCGGGGTCGCGCCCGCCTGGCCGCTGGACTACCAGGACATGGAGCCGTACTACGCCCGGGCCGAGCACCTGTTCTGGGTGCACGGCCGGCACGGCGAAGACCCGTACGCCGGCCCGTCGAGCCAGGACTATCCGTACCCGCCGGTGCAGCACGAACCGCGTATCCAGCAGCTCTCCGATGGCCTGCAGCGGCTCGGCCTGCACCCGTTTCACCTGCCGATGGGCGTGCGGCTGACCCAGGACGCGCACGGCCGGGCGACCACAGATTCTTCCTGCATACGATGCGACCGGGTGGACGGATTCCCGTGCCCGCTCGGCGCGAAGGCCGATGCCGAATGGGCCGTGATCCGCCCGGCCCTGGCCGCGCATCCCAACCTGGCCCTGATGACCAGCACGACGGCCCAGCGGCTGCTGACCGACGCCGGCGGCCGCTCGGTCACTGGCGTGGCCGCGACGCTCCCTGACGGCTCCCCGCACACCTTCACCGCCGACATCGTCGTGCTGTCCGCGGGGGCCATCCTGTCGGCCGCCTTTCTGCTGAAGTCGGCCAGCGACCGGCATCCGCATGGCCTGGCGAACTCCTCTGACCAGGTCGGCCGGAACTACATGCGGCACAACAACCTGGCCCTCATCGCGTTCTCCCGCGAGCCCAACCCCACGGTCTTCCAGAAGACGCTGGCCCTCAACGACTTCTACGGCCCCAGCGAGCACTGGGAGTACCCGATGGGCAATATCCAGATGCTCGGTAAGTCCGACGACTGGCAGATCAAAGGGGCGGCGCCACGCAGGCTCGGCTGGGCGCCCTCGGCGCCATACGGCGAGGTCGCCAAGCACTCGATCGACTTCTGGCTGGCCGCCGAGGACCTGCCGCGGCCAGACAGCCGGATCACGCGCCGCCGGGATGGCGCGATCAGGCTGACGCTGCAGCCGGGCAACAACACCGAAGGCCTCACCCGCTTGCGCCGGGTCTTCCAGGACATGCTGGGCAAGCTCGGCATGGTCGAGACGACGTTCGTCCGCAGCCTCTACCTGCACAAGGCATTCGACGAGGCCGCCACCGCGCACCAGGCGGGCACGGTGCGCTTCGGGACCGACCCGGCCACCTCAGTGCTCGACCTGAACTGCCGGGCGCACGACCTGGACAACCTCTATGTGGTGGACGGCAGCTTCATGCCGTCGATCGGCGCCGTAAACCCGACCCTGACGATTATCGCGAACGCGCTGCGCGTCGGCGATCACATCGCCGAGCGCATCAGAACCACCTCCTGAAAGGTGCCCTGCCATGCCGGGAATCGAGGACTCCGCCCTGCTGGGCGACCTGCACACGGCCGCCCTGGTGAGCACCGCCGGGTCGATCGACTGGCTCTGCCTACCCCGGTTCGACTCGCCCGCCGCGTTCGCCGCGCTCCTGGACAATGACCAGGCCGGCCACTGGGCGCTCGCCCCCGAGGCGGGCGGCACGTGCACCACCCGGCGGTACGCGGGAAACACCCTGGTGCTCGAGACGGACTGGGTCACGGCGGAAGGCACCGTGCGGGTCATCGACTTCATGCCACCCCGGGCGGACACGCCGCACCTGGTCCGCATCGCGGTAGGCCTGGACGGCGACGTGGCCATGCGATCCACGCTGCGGCTGCGCTTCGATT
>JBAUAY010000888.1:0-12175 GCA_049676235.1 Streptosporangiaceae bacterium | reverse complement strand
GGAGTCGGCGGCTCGGGCGGGGCCGGCGGCGGCCGCAAGCCCGCGCTGAGCGGCGTGGTCTCGGCCGTCAGTCGGTAGCGCACGCCGTCCGGCGGGACGCGGTGCACGCCGATCATCACCTGCCACGTCCCGGCCTCGATCTCCCCAGGCAGGTACCCGGGCGTGGCCGCCTCGCGGGTAATGACGAACGACTCGCGAGCGCTGCCCGACCAGCCGCGGAACCCGTGCGGGCCGAGACAGCCGAGGTCGAGCACCGTTCCCGAGGCGCGCTCGTAATCGAACTCGACCCGGAGCCCGGCCGTCCCGGTCGGCACCTCCACCGGCAGGTAGTGCCAGGGAGACGCGAAGCGGTCCTCGAGCGTCCACCACCCGGTGTGCCGCGACCAGTTCGCCATGTCAGCCATCTGACCAGATCAGTCGCCCGCCTCGCCGATCGTCGCGACCAGCGGTCGCACCGCTCCGGCGGGCTTGTCCGGTGCCATGCACGCTCCGGCGCGTCAGGCGGCAGCGGTAGCGGGCTGATCCGTGCCGCAGTACTTGCACTTGGACGCGCCGGCGGGCAGATCACTGGACAGGCACGCCGGGCAGGTCTTGACCGGCGTCGGGTCGCCGAACACCACTTCCCCGCGCCGCGCCTGGACGTGCTTGTAAGGCACGATGATGACGAAGTAGATGATGGCCATGAAGATGATGAAATAGATGACGGCGGCAATGAACGAGCCGATATCCATGAAGGTCTTAGGGTTGCCGGCCTGGCCGAGCTGGATGCCGAGGCCGATCGACCTTCCGCCCTGGAGCCGTGCCACGATCGGAAGGATGATGTCGTTGGTAAATGCGAGGATAAGCGCGCTGAACGCGAGGGCGATAACCAGCCCGACCGCGATGATGATCACGTCACCGCGCATAATGAAATTCTTGAAGCCCCTCATATTCGTTCTCCGTTTCGCGTAATCTGCCCGGACCGGGTCACGGCGCCTGGCCGCCGCCCGGTATCCCCTCCCGGTATCTCCTTTGCTCATTTGTCTCTGTGCTAATGGACAAGTCATACGATTCCGGTTCGCGGTTGGCAATGCAAGTGTTTCGGCCGAGCCGGGCGTGGCTTGACCTGCGCTTGCTGGCGGTGGCCGCCTCCCGGACCGCGCTGATTACCGCGGTGAGGCCTGGGGTCAGCGGGGCAGCGCGGGCGCGGGTGACGGCGGATCGGCGGCCGAGGCGAGCAGCCAGTCAGCGCCCGCGAGGCGGATGGAACGGGCATAATCGCCGCACTCGCCTGGCCGCGGGACGAGCCGGGCGCTGACGAACTCGCCGGGGCGCGGGCGGGGCAGGCCGAGCGCCGAGGCGAGCACCTGGTCCCCGGCGTAGTCCCCGAAGATCACGATGCCCTCGGCGCGCAGCTGGTCGCGCGCCCCGCCGCCGCCACGGACCCGCTTCATGTAGTCGTCCTGCATCGCGACCGTGGCCACCACGGTCCGGCTGACCCGTATCCGCTGCGCACGCCGGAACAGCTCGTTCACCCGCTGCTGACCCGAAGGCAGCGCGAAGATCGCCGCCACATCCCGTTCGGGCAACCTGATCAGCGCGTTCTCCTGCAGCGGGGCCCGGGCGTGCAGCCAGCGCACCGCCGTGCGGCCGCGGTCATTGAGGGCCCGCTTGCCATCCCGGTTGCCGGCCGGGCGCAGGTTCTCCCTGTCGGCGCGGAGCAGTCCGGCCGACCAGGTGCCGTCCTCGTCGCTGGCCTGGACCAAGAGCAGCAGCTTGCCTTCGGCCTCGGGCGGGATCATCCAGCCGCCCAGCCGGTAGGAGAACTTGCAGTCCACGTCCGCCCCCGCGATCGTGTAGTCCAGTGTGGTGCCGTCGGCCAGCCGCAGCGCCCGGGCCAGGGCGATCTCCACCAGGGTCCCGGCGTGCGTCTTCTCGGTCTTGTGCAGCTGGTCCCAGCGGTAGCGCCCGGTGTGCTGGCCGTCGAGCAGCATGTCCAGCGCGCCGCGGATGGCGGCGGCCATCCGCGACCCGTCGCCGTCGAGCCCGCGCAGGTCCGCGGCCACCGTGGCTAGGTCCCCGTCGTCGGCGGCTAGTCCGCCCGCCGCGGGGATCTCCAGGCCGGGCAGCGTGGGATGCGCGGCGCCGGCCTCGGCGGCCGACGGCATGCCCGGCAGGGTGAGTTGACCGGGGATGGCTTCGGGCTCATCCCGGATCCGGCGGCCGGGCTCGAAGGGGGGCGGCTGGCCCGGGTTCACGCAGGCGACTGTAGCTGAGCGGTGCCGTCGGCGCGCGGCGGCGTGGCGGCCGCGCCGAGCACCTCCAGGAGCATGTCCACCGCGGGCGGGTCGGGCGGGTCGCCGTACCGCACCGCGAACACGTACCTGTGGACGCCCGGGAGCGGCACGGTCCTGATCCCGGGATGCCGTGCGGCGCGCAGGCAGAGTGCCGGCAGGGTCGAAACCCCCAGGTCGGCTGCCACCAGCGCCTGGACGGCGACGTAGTCGTCGGTGGTGAAGGCGATCTTCGGGGTGAACCCGGCGAGCGCGCACTGCCTGAGCAGGTTGGCCCGGCAGCGGTCGCAGCCCGCGATCCAGCGGTGGCGAGCGTAACCGGCCAGGTCGGCCGATGGTTCCGCGGTGGCCTCGGCGGAGGTCACCAGGTGCACCTGCTCGTCGAAGAGGAGCCGTTCGCGCAGGCCCTCGGTGATGTCGATGCCGCCGCCCACGTTGTCGGGCAGGCTCATGCCGGGCCTGGCCGCGGGATTCCCCACAGCCATAAGGACTTCCTGGTTCTCTGCGTCCAGGCCGTCCGCGCTGGGCACGTCCGGGGAGTACCGGAAGACCAGCGCCACGTCGACGTACCCGGCTCGCAGCATGCGCAGCGCCTCGGGGGGTTCCGCCTCGGTCAGCCGCAGGTCCACGCCGGGCTGGTGTTCGCGCAGGATTGCCGCCGCCGCCGGGACGATCGTGCCGAGCGCGGACGGGAACGCCGCCAGCCGGAGCCGCCCGGCGCGCAGCCCGGTGTAGGCGGCCAGCTCGTTCTCGGCGGCGTCCAGCCTGCCGATCACCTCGGCAGCGCGCTCGGCGAGGAGCCGGCCGGCGTCGGTGAGCCTGATGCCCCGGCCCGCCCGCTGGATCAGTTTGGTCCCGGTCTCGGCTTCCAGCCGGGCCAGATGGTGGCTCACCGACGGCTGTGCGTAGTTAAGGGTCCGCGCCGCGGCCGTCACCGAACCACACCGGGCCACGGCGACCAGCACGCGCAGCCTGGTTACGTCGAGCATGCACCGACTATAGATCCTGCCGATCGGTTCGCCCAGAGTGCTAAGCCAGGACTATTACGGGCTAATCGGCCCAGGCAGTGCCATCCCCGCTCGGGGCGCTAGCGGCCTTCGAGCAGCGGCGCGTCCGGCTTGCGAGGCCCCTCGCCCGCCAGCTCCCGGCGCCGCCAGGCGATGCCGGACAGGGCCTCGAGCACCACCCGGTTGCCGAGAAACGCGGTCACCTCGGCGTGGTCGTACGGCGGCGAGACCTCCACCACGTCGATCCCGGCCAGCGGCACCGACATGGCGATCCGCCGCACCGCGTCAAGTAGCTGCCTGGCGGTAAGCCCTCCGGGTTCCGGCGTGCCGGTGCCCGGGGCCATGCCCGGGTCGACCACGTCGACGTCCACGGACAAGAAGACGCCGTCGCACTCGTCTACCGCGATGGCGAACGCCTCGGTCAGGCATTCGTCGAGCCCGCGGGTAACGATCTCGCTCATCTCGAACGAGCGCATCCGCTGTTCGGCCATCCAGGCCAGCGTGGGCGGCTCCGGCCAGTACCCGCGCAGCCCGATCTGCAGGAACCTGTCGCCGCGCACCGCGCCCGACTCGATCAGCCGCCGCATCGGCGTGCCGTGTCCGTACAGCGACCCGAACTGAGAGTCCCCGGTGTCGGCGTGCGCGTCGAAGTGGATCAGCGACACCCGGCCCCAGCCCACGTGCCTGGCCACCCCGGTGGCGTCGGGCAGCGTGACGGTGTGGTCGCCGCCCAGGATCACCGGTATCGCGCCGGCCGCCGCCACGTCGTGCACGGCGTCTTCCAGCCGTTGCAGCGACTTCTCGGTCTCGCCTGGCGGCATGAGCACGTCGCCGGCGTCGGCGACGCGCAGTTCGGCCAGCGGGTCCACACCCAGCGCGAGATGCGGCCTGGACGCGTCGTGCGGCAGGTAGTCAGTGGCCCGGATCGCCTGCGGGCCGAACCTGGCCCCCGAGCGGTACGAGGTGCCGCTGTCGAAGGGCGCCCCGAGGAAGACGACATCGAGGCCGTCGAGCGAGTCGAGCTCGGCCCGCGGTACCCCGAGGAAGGTGACGTCCGGCCCGTACATCCCGCGGATCATGGTCTCAGAATCCTCAGCATCGCCCGCCATGCCGTTCCCTCCTGTCCAGACCGCGAACCGGTCGCTGCCTCGCACCATACCGGGCCAGGCGGCGGCGGGTTCCTCCGCCAGCGGAGTTCGGCACGATCGGGGCGCGGGAAGGCCGGATCACGGGCGCCGGGGATCGTGAATCAGAAGATTGCGGAGTTTATGCCGATCGCGTCAACCTGGACGGCAGGCTTCGCGTCTCATCTTGTGAGGCTCGGCGAAAGCGGGACGTCGAGCCTCGTTTGCTGCCCGGATCCTGCGGGCGCCCGCACCCGGCGCAGGATAATGTCGCCCAGATGAAACCGCCGAACATCCCGGCCCTGTACGACGGCATCGACTGACTTTGAGGGGCGGCAGGGCTCGTGGACGATATCGACGCACGCATCGTGGCCGCCCTGATCAGGGACGCCCGGGCCAGCTATGCACTGGTCGGCAGCGAGGTCGGGCTGTCCGCTCCCGCGGTCAAGCGGCGAGTGGACCGGCTCCGGGCCTCGGGCGCGATCACCGGCTTCTCCGCCCGGGTGGACCCGGCGGCCCTGGGCTGGACGACCGAGGGGTACGTGGAGTTGTTCTGCGGCGGCCACACCTCGCCCGCGGAGATCGCCGCGGCGGTCCGGCGGTACCCCGAGGTAGTGGACGCCTGCACGGTCACCGGGGAGGCGGATGCCCTGGTCCACATCAGGGCGGCCGACGTCAGGCACTTCGAGGACGTGATGGAGCGTATCCGGGCCGAGTCGTTCGTGGTCAGGACCAAGAGCGTGATCGTGCTTTCCCGACTGGTCGACCGGGCCGATGTGCTGGCGCCGTTGCGCTGAATCGGATATATGGGGGGCGGTTGACCAGCTAAAGTCTTGCCCATGTCGGAGTTTGAGCAAGAACCGAGTGCTAATACCGGGCGGTTCCGGGCCTTTGTGGAACGCGGCGAGGACGACGCTTCGCGGTCGCGGCGCTCGCCGGTGTCGCCTGCCGTGCTGATCGTCGCGGGCGTGGTGATCATCGCGATCATCATCGTCATCGTCGTCCTAGCCTAGTGAGATCGGCTCAGCTGCGGGTGACATCCTGTGGCTATGACGACCGCGCCTGCGAGCACCGGCGCCGCCGACCACGCGGCCGATCATGAGGATCAGCATCGGCTGACCGCGGTCCAGGGGCTGGCCGCGCTCTCCCTCGACGCGCTGTCCTCGGTCGCCTACGGCCCCGAGGCCATCCTCGTAGTCCTGGTCGCGGCGGGCGCCACCGCCCTGCACTACTCATTGCCGATCACCGGCGCGATCGTCGTCCTGCTCGTCGTGCTCGTGGTGTCCTACCGCCAGGTGATCGCGGCGTTTCCGAACGGCGGCGGCGCGTACGCCGTGTCCAAGGCGCACCTGGGCACCCAGGCCAGCCTGGTCGCCGCCGCGTCGCTGATCGTCGACTACGTGCTAAACGCGGCCGTCGGCGTGTCGGCCGGCATCGAGGCCCTCTACTCCGCGTTCCCCGTGCTCTATGGCGCCAGGGTCTGGCTGTGCCTGGCCGTCCTCGCCCTCATCACCGGCCTGAACCTGTGGGGCGTTTCGGAGTCCGCGAAGGTCTTCACGGTCCCGACGCTGCTGTTCATCCTGTCGATGGCGGCGGTGATCGTCGGCGGCCTGATCCGCACCAACCCCGCGGTGATGCTCAACCATCAAATCGGCCCGTCCACCGAGGCGGTCGGCGTCCTGCTCCTGCTGAAGGCGTTTGCTTCCGGCTGTTCGGCGTTGACCGGGGTCGAGGCGATCGCGAACGCCGTGCCGGAGTTCCGCAAGCCGCGGGCGCGCCGCGCGCAGCACACGGAAATGTGGCTGGGCATCCTGCTCGGCACCATGCTGATCGGGCTGGGAATCCTGATTCGCAAGTTCCACGTGGTGCCGCACTCCAATATCACCGTGCTCGCCCAGCTCACTGAGGCGTCGCTCGGTCGCAATATCGCCTACTACGCGATCGGGCTCATCACCACGGTGCTGCTCGCACTGGCCGCCAATACCTCGTTCGGCGGCCTTCCTGTGCTGGCGTCCCTGCTGGCCAAGGACAATTTCCTGCCGCACATGTTCGGGCTGCGCGCGGACCGGCAGGTGCACCGCTACGGCGTCGTCGTGCTGGCCGTCCTCGCCGCCGCGCTGCTGGTGGCGTCGAAAGGCGACACGCAGGCGCTGGTTCCGCTGTTCGCCGTGGGGGTGTTCGTCGGATTCACGCTGTCCCAGTTCGGCATGGTCAAGCACTGGCGGTACCAACGGTCCCGGGGCTGGAAGACCCGGGCGGTCATCAACGGCTTCGGGGCCTTCCTGACCGCGTTGACCACGATCATCGAGCTGGTCAGCAAGTTCACCGAGGGCGCATGGCTGATCGTGATCGTCATTCCCAGCCTGGTGCTGCTGTTCAACCGGGTGCACCGTACCTACGCCCGGATCGGCGCGCTGCTCGAGCTGGGCAAGATGCCCAAGCCGCCGTCGAAGCAGGAGTCGCTGGTCGTCGTGCCCGTCGCCGGCATCTCGCGGCTTACGGCCGAAGGCATCTCGGTCGCGCTCTCCATCGGCGATGACGTGGTCGCGGTCACCGTGTGCTTCGCCGACCCCGAAGACGAGGCAGCCGACGTGTCGTTCCGCGAGCGCTGGGAAGAATGGCATCCGAACGTCCCGCTGGTCACGCTGCGCAGCGTGCACCGCTCGATCGCCCATCCGATCGTCAAGTACCTCTGCCAGATCGAGGAGGAGGATAAGTACCACCGCCTGGTGGTGCTGATCCCCGAGGTGCAGCCCAAACGGTTCTGGTACTACCTGCTGTTCAATCAGCGCGGCGTGATTCTGGACCGGGCGATCAGACGGGGCACGGCCAACGTGGTGCTCTGCCGGCTCCGGTACCGCCTGCAGCAGTTGGCCCCCAGCGAGGCGGTTCCCGCGGCCGCGGCCCCGGGTCGGCCGCCCGGTTCAGGGGTGGTGGCGCTGGAGGACCGCGGCGCCGATGGTGGCGGCCGCGCCGACGGCCGCGACGGCAGCTAGGAGCGCGTACTGGGTGATGGTGGCGAAGATCTGGTCGGGCACGCCGAGCAGCACCCCGAGCACCAGGGCGAAGCCGCTGGCCGCGGCGGTCAGGGCCCACCGGGCGGTCAGCACCGCGCAGCACGGGCCGGCGATGAGCACGCCGATCAGGATGAGGTGCGGTCCGCTGGCCGCGTCGCAGGCCGCGATCACGGTGATCAGGATGAGGCTGAGCTCCCACAGGCGGCCGATGCTCCATCCGGGCAGCAGGGATTCCTCGCGCCACCGGCCGTCCCGGGGGTCGGTCGCTGTGCCCCCGCCGAGCCGCCACCCGGTCGGCCAGGTCAGCAGCAAGGTGCCGGCCGCACCGATAATGACGGCGGGGATGACGGCCGTGCCCGGGCGGACGCCCCCCTGCGCCACCGAGGTGAGCAGGGCGGTCACGAAGGCCAGGTACCCCGCGATGATGGCCGCGCCGGACACGCGGCCCAGGCCGCGGCCGCGGTAGGCGAGCGCGAGCGCGAGCACGGTCAGGCCCGCGTACCACGCGGCCACCAGCATGCTCTGCCCGGAGCGCGGCCCGATCCCGGCCAGGCTCGCCGGGATCAGGAGCCCGGCGATTACGTTGATCGCGTTGCTGTTCAGGGCGGTGCTCAGCACGGCGGCGCCGCGACCCCGCCTGGCCAGGTACAGTGCGGTCACCGCGTTCGGCAAGCTGGTCACCACCGCCAGCACCAGCCCCCCGATGATGATGTCCGCGACCCCGTACCGACGCCCCAGGGCGGTGGCCGTCACCTCCATCGTCGTGCTGGCCCCGACCACCACGATCAGGGCCCCGGCCGCGGCGAGCCCATCACGCCAGGTCCCCGGGCGAGGCCTGATCGCCTCGGCCAGCTCGGTCTCCTCCTCATGGATCGCCGCGCTTAGCCAGCGGACCCACGCGGCCGGCAGCCGCAGGCTCTCCAACCGGGCCCGCCGCATCCCCAGCACCACCGCATACGGCACCATCACCGCCGCGGCGAGCGCCAGCCCGGCCGCCGGGGCCACCACCGCGGCCACCGTCAGCAGGCACACCATCGCTACCCATATCCCGGGCACGCCAGCCAGCAGCACCACCCGGCGGTGGAATGCGATCCCCCCGGCGGCTACCGCGGCCAGTCCGAGCAGCGCGGCCAGGTTGAACACATTCGATCCGATCACCACCCCCGCCCCGACGCTGGCCTGGCCGCGGGTGAGCGCGGTCACCGCGGAGGTGATCTCCGGAGTATCGGCGGCCAGCGCCGCGACCAGCCCCAGCCACGCCTCGGAAAACCCGGCTCGCTCCCCGAGCCGCTCTAGCCGCGAGACCAGCAGCCAGCTCGCGGCCAGGCTCAGCGCCACCCCGGCGGCAAACAGCAGCACTCCGGGCATTCAGATAACCTCCGGCATGCCTTATCTAGCCAGGAAAGCGCCGGATGTCATTCCCCGTCCGCGCTCGGGCCTACCCTCCGCACCACGGTTTACCGGCCTGGTGCGCCGTGAGGTTTCCGGTCAGCTCTGGTCGACCGGGTGGCTCGTGGCCAGCGCGGCGCCGACCTGGTCGGCGAACGCGATCGCCAGGAGCCGCTGTTCCAGCGGGGGCCGTGCGCCGGGGACCGCGGTCATCAGGAACCGGCCCTGGAAGAGACCGCCACTTTCTACTAGCAGCTCTATGTCGGTGCCCGGGAAACCCTCGACGTCGACATCCCATGCTCGGAGTCCCAGGGTGACCGAACCGTCGTGCTGCATTCGCGCGGGCCGGCCGAGCCCGGCTACGCCGTACTGGAAGTCGCATGAACGCAGGAAAAGCAACTGGATGAGCCGGCTGCTGACCTGTTCGATCAGCGCCGGCGCTGAACCGCCGGCCGCCACGGCCTGCGCGGCACTGTTGATTCCTTCGATATAACCGGCGCGCCTGCTCGCCGCCACATGCTGGCGGCGTCCCCAGACGGCAATCTCGGTGACCGCGACCCCGATCACCAGCAGCAGCACCGTAGTCTCGATGTCGGTCCGGTGGGTAATGCTAAACCGCTCGTAGGGCTGGGTGAGGAAGAAGTCGAACCACACCGCCGTCGAGACGGCCGCGAGAACCCCGGCCAGCCGGTACCCGTTCGCGGCCACCGCCACCACCACCAGTAGCATGGCCAGCGCCGCGTCGGTGTTCGGGAAGCTGGTCCGGAATGGCACCAGGACGGCGGCCAGTGCCAGGGGCGCCGCTAGCGCGACCAGCACCGCCAGTCGGTCCCGAGTCAGGTAGTCAGGCATCGGTGCCACCTCCTACCCGCCGATTTGGCAGTAGTCGACGGTTGCGAACGTGCCGACCAGACTTCCCGGCTCACCTGCCCATGAGCATAGACCTGCCCGATCCGCCCGCCAAGCGAGCGCCAGCTCGGCAGAGCCAGGCGTCCGCCCTGCGGGCCTAGCCGTTAGGTGACGATTTGGCTTATTGGGGGTCAGGGCGGTGATCGGCGGATGGCAAGATGACAGCCATGAGAAACGTCGCGGTCGTGGCTGGCGTTGGTGATGCGCGTGTACGCTGACCTGCCGGTGGCTGTGGTGACTGGCGGCAACCGCGGCGTGGGCCGTGAGGTGTGCCGGCAGCTGGCCCTGCTCGGCTTCTCGGTCGTGCTCGGCTCCCGTGACCTGCGGAAGGGGGAGCTGGCCGCGAAGGAACTCGATCCTGAGGGAACCCGGATCGTCGCCTGCCAACTCGAGGTGGACAACTCCATCAGCGTCGCCTCGATGGCGGAGTGGGTGAAAGGGCGGTTCGGGCGCGCTGACGTGCTCGTGAACAACGCGTCGACCATGTACGACCGGTGGGCGACGGCGAGCAATGCCGATCTGGGCACGGTCGCGGAGGCCATCGACGTCAACTTGTTCGGCCCCTGGCGGGTGATTCACTCACTGCTGCCGATGCTGCGCTCGAGCACGCGGCCGAGGATCGTCAACGTGAGCAGCGAGGGCGGATCGATCGCCGTGATGACCGGCGGCTCGCCCGCGTACGGCGTCTCCAAGGCCGGACTCAACGCCCTCACCCGGCTGCTCGCCGCGGAGCTGGCCAGGGACGGCATTCTCGTCAACGCGGTCTGCCCGGGCTGGCCTGCCAGCGAGCGTAACCCGGAGGGTCGTTCGCTTGCCCAGGCCGCGGCCAGCGTCATCTGGGCGGTCACCATCCCCAACGGTGGCCCCACCGGCACCCTGACCCGGGACGGCCAGCCCTTTCCCTGGTGAGCCAGTCCCGGGTGAGCCAGTCCCAGGGCAGGCCAGCATCACCCGGCCGCCGGGTCCGGTTCCTGGCTCGGCTGGTAGCGATAGCCCATGCCCGGTTCGGTGATCAGCCAGCGGGGCCGGGCGGGGTCCGGCTCGAGCTTGCGGCGTAGCTGAGCCATGTACAGCCGCAGGTTGCCCGTGGCGTCGGCGTAGCCGGGGCCCCATACCTCGGTCAGCAGCTGGTTACGGCTGAGCAGCTTGCCGGGGTTCCTGAGCAGTACCTCGAGCAGGTGCCATTCGGTCGGGGTGAGCCTGATGTCATCCGCCTGGCCGCCGTCGCCCGCAGGGCCGTCACCCGCCGGTATCGGGGCGTGCCGGGTGACGCGCTTGGCGGTCAGGTCGACAACCAGGTGGCCGAGCTGGATCCTGGGCAGGTCCTCGACGGCTCCGGTGCGCCGGACGGCCGCCCGCATCCGGGCGAGCAGTTCTTCTACCCCGAACGGCTTGGTGATGTAGTCATCGGCTCCGGCGTCGAGCGCCTCCACCTTGTCCACGCTGTCGGCGCGTCCGGACAGCACGATGATCGGTGCCTTCGTCCAGCCGCGCAGGCCCTGGATCACCTCCACGCCATCCAGGTCGGGCAGGCCTAGGTCGAGGATCACCAGGTCGGGCGGATACCGGCCGGCCACTTCGAGCGCTTCGGCTCCGGTCGCCGCGACATGCACGTCATAGTCGCGCACCCTCAGGTTGATCCGCAGCGCCCGCAGGATCTGCGGCTCGTCATCGACGACAAGTACCCTCGTCACTGGCTCGTCCCCCCGGCCGCTCCGTCTCCCGCTCGCTCCCGATGGCCCGGCTCGCACTCGTAACCAGGCTCCGTGACGGCTGGCACCGACACCGTCATGGTCAGCCCGCCCCCGGGTGTGTCCTCGGCGGTGAGTGTCCCGCCCATGGCCTCCGTCAGTCCCCGGGACAACGCCAGGCCGAGCCCTACTCCGGTCGTGTTGTCGGTGTCGCCGAGCCGCTGGAACGGCACGAACATCCGGTCCCGCTCTGCCTCAGGTATGCCCGGCCCTCGGTCGACTACGCGCAGCTCCACCCGGTCGCCGAGCGCGCTGGCGGTCAGCAGCGGCGGCTTGCCCGCCGGTGAGTAGCGCAGCGCGTTCTCCGTCAGGTTCACCACGACGCGTTCGAGTATGGCCGGGTCGACGTTGATCTCGGGCAGGGATTCCGGGATATCGACGGTGATGCCGGAGGCCGCGGGGTCCAGGTTGTCCAGGGCGCTGGACACGATCTCTTCCAGGCCGGCCGGGCGCGGGAACAGGGACAGCGCGCCGGCCTGCAGCCTGCTCATGTCGAGCAGGTTGTCGACCAGGTGAGCCAGCCGGTCCAGCGACTCGTCCGCCGTGGCGAGCAGTTCGTCGTGGTCTTCGGCCGCCCAGTTCACCTCCGGTGACCGCAGGCTGGTGATGGCCGCCTTCGCGGACGCCAGCGGCGTGCGCAGGTCGTGGCTGACCGCGGCGAGCAGCGCGGTCCGCATCCGGTCGGCGGCCGCGATCGGCTTGGCC
>JBAUAY010000887.1:0-7518 GCA_049676235.1 Streptosporangiaceae bacterium | reverse complement strand
TCCTGGACCGAGTTGTTCTTCGGAACCGCATTCCTCGCTGCCGGGTCCCGCGGCCGATCTGCGTCCATGGACACAGACAGTCCGTCCGCTTCTGCCGAGGCGGGTGGGTGAGGCAATTCGCCTCATCTTGGTGAGCCCGGCAGGCTGGTTTCAGCTCTCTTAACACGCAACCGGGCAAACGCATCCGCGGACCGGCACGCCGTAACGAGACAGTGAGCCGAGAGCTGATCCCAGGTGCTCGCTCCCGTGCCCGGAACGGGCGCTACCGTCAATCTTGGCCTTCCCGCTGTCCGAAGCGAGGTGCATTTGAGCGGCGATACCGTCAACGACCAGCCGAACGGCGAATTCAGCACCTGGAGCATCGAGCGCCTCGAAGCACACGCAGCCACGCTGGCCCGCGGCGGCAAGGGACGCGGGAACGCCAGGCTGAAGGAGCCATGCCCGTGAATGCCCGCCCCGCCCGCTTTACCGGAGTTCCGGAAGGGCCGGCGCTGCTGGCCACGCTCCGTGACCGCCTCCTCGACCAGGTGCTCGGGCTGCTGGAAGCTGACCTGGCGGTCGCCGGGGTGGCCCTGGTCGGTTCGCTGGGCCGCGGCGAGGAGGATAACTGGAGCGATATTGACCTGTTCATCCTCGCGAGCGACCAGTTCATCAGGCAGTTCATGAACGAGCCGGCAGCCAGCCCCTGGGCGCGGGCCGACCTGCTCTCGGACGGCCGCCACAACTCGCCCGCAGGCGCTACGTCACTGGGAACAACTCATATCCGGTCAGGGCTGCCGCTCTGGGTTGACCTGCATGTGCACCCTGCCGACCGGACGCCGTGGCCGACGGACGGCCACGTCGTCTTCGAGCGCCAGCCAGTCAAGACGGGGACGCTGTCATTCGGTGAGTTCAACGCCAGCGGCCCCCGCCAGCCCGCAACGGCCAAGACCGCGGACGAGGTCCGCCAGATACACCTCGGCTACGTCCCCATCGCTGGCAAGTACGTCGGCCGCCGGTCACCGCGCGCCTGTGACATGATCCGCTTCCTGGGGCAGCGGCGTGACTTCAACGACCGGGACCCGGCCACCCAGATCCGCGCCCTGCGCGGCATCGCGAAAGACCTCTCATCCCCCTCCTGGGGCCAGCTCCGCGATGCCGTCGCCTCCTACCTCGACCTAGTCGAGGCAACCGTCCAGCCGGGGGCGGGCAAGGCAAGTTAGTTCAGAGAAGCATGCCTGCGCTGCTCAATACACTGGGTGCGCCATGAGGCGCACTGCTATATCGCCCGCGCAGCGGGCAGAGATGAGAGGAGATTATCTCTGGATCTGATGGCTTACTCCGGCTTGAAAGAGCGCTCGGGAGGAAAATAGCATGCCAGGAAACCGGCAGCCATGCCCAGGCATACGGGGTGGCGTGCCGGGAGATCCGCACGACAAGGCGAAAGTCGGATTACCTGAAACCTAGTCTCCAGAAGGTGCAATTTGACGCCCGCCGGAAAGATGCCTGAAACCGGCGCCGGCCCCTGCGGCGTGATAGCGAGTGGCGCGCTGCAATCCTCCGGGGCGCAGGAGCGATGCCCTGTCAGGGCATTCAAGGAGACGGACGGGACGCCTAAATCGTGCTAGCACGTATAGCAGTGTGAACATGGGATCGCCTAAGGGACGCGAGTCCTATGGCGACGGAGTGCCCGTAGTAGTCAGCGGCGTAACGACCCGCTCAATCTGGAGACCGGGAGAACCGGACCACAGGGCGAAGGGGCACAGGCGATGAACGGTTGAGAACCATGAAGGATGCGCAATGCAAACGGCTGAAGTGGTGCTGAGCGTTCTCCGCGACCGCGGCGGGAAGGGCCTGCCGTGCACGCAGCTTTACAGGCAGATGTTCAACAAGGATCTGTACCTGCTCGCCTACGGGAACATCTACTCCAACCAGGGAGCGATGACGCCGGGGGTAAGCGGGGAAACCCCTGACGGCATGTCCGAGGAAAAGATCGAACAGATCACAGGGCTAATGCGGCTGGAGAAATACCGGTTTTCACCGGCCCGCCGGGTCTACATTCCGAAGAAGAATGGCAGGCTCCGCCCTCTCGGCATGCCAACGTGGTCGGATAAACTAGTGGGCGAAGTCGTCCGGCTACTGCTGGAAGCATTCTACGAGCCGCAGTTCTCGGACAGCTCGCACGGGTTCCGGAAATCCCGGGGATGCCACACCGCACTGCGGGAAATAGGCAGCACCTGGACCGGGACCGCCTGGTTTATCGAAGGAGATATCTCCGACTGCTTCGGGTCACTCGACCACGAAATCCTTCTCGGGATACTGGCGGAGAAAATCCACGACAACCGGTTTCTCCGGCTGATACGAAACATGCTGAAAGCCGGGTACCTCGAAGACTGGGACTATCGTGACACGCTTAGCGGCGTTCCGCAAGGCGGCACGGTATCCCCGATCCTCAGTAATGTCTACCTGGACAAGCTCGACAAATTCGTCGAGCAGGAACTGATCCCGCAGTACACGCGGGGAGCACGTCGCAGGCTCAACCCCGAATACTCAAGGGTGCAGAGCCGGATGAGACGCGCGCGGACGCGCGGAGACCGGGCGGCAGCCCGCGACCTGCAAAAGCAGCTGCGCACGCTACCCCGGGACGATCCGATGGACCCCGGCTACCGGCGCCTTAAATACCTAAGGTACGCAGATGATCACATACTGGGGTTCATCGGGCCGAAGGCCGAAGCCGAGCAGATCAAGGCCAGGCTGGCAACGTTCCTCCGGGAGACCCTCGAACTGGAACTCAACCAGGACAAGACCCTCATCACGCACGCCCGCACCCAGCGGGCGCGGTTCCTCGGCTATGACATCAGCGTCTGGCACTGCAACACGAAGATCACCAGCGGCCGCAGGGCCGCCAACGGGAAAATCGCGCTGAAAGTGCCACCGGACGTGGTCAGGGCCCAGTGCGCCCGCTACCGGAAACACGGAAAACCGTGGCACCGGACACGGCTCCAGAACCTGGACGACTACGACATCGTCAGGACCTACGGGGCCGAATATCGCGGCGTCGTCAACTACTACCTGCTTGCCCACGACGTGTCGAGGCTGGGCGTCCTGCGATGGAACGCCCTGACCTCCCTGCTTAAGACGCTGGCAGCCAAGCACGGCTCCACCGTCACCAAGATGGCGGCCCGCTATAAGGCCAAGATCGAGACCAGGGACGGGAAGCGGACCTGCTTCGAGGCCAGGAAGCACCGCGAGGGCAAGGAAGACCTGGTAGCACGATTCGGCGGGATCCCCCTGCGGCAGAACCGGCGGGCGGTCATCCGCGACCCCGCGCCCGCCCCGGCACCCTACCCCCGCAAGCAGCTGATCAAGCGGCTCCGCAAACGGGAATGCGAGCTCTGCGAGACCGGCACCACGGTGGCAGTCCACCAGGTCGCCCGCCTCAAGGAACTCGGGAAACCGGGACCGGGCCAGCCCGCGTGGGCGGCCCTCATGGCGAAAATGCGGCGCAAGACGCTCATCGTCTGCGCCGCCTGCCACGAGCACATCCACGCAGCCCCCGTCGCGCATGCGGCATAAATCGCTGGAAAGCTCAGTGCATTAAAAGGTGCACGCTGAGTTTGGAGGGAGGCTGCCCGGAAAAGGCCCGGGTTCATCCAGCATGAACACGGGACCTCGCCGGGCGGCCCACCCTACCCCGACCCCGCCCAGCGGCCCCGCATCGCCGAGATCCACGACAACCTGATCGCCCGCATCGCCGAAACCGAACGCGAAGGCTGGCACGGCGAGACCGAAGGCCTCAACGTCAGCCTCGCGTGCGCCAACGACAAATTCGCCAGATCGACCGCCGATCCCGCACCACCGCAGTGGACCTCGGATTCCCGTCCCTCACCCACAGCACCGGCAGCCACCGAACACGCCAACCCGGCACAACACCATGATCATCTTCGTAGTTCATTCCTGGCCGGCCCGCGCCCGTACCAGAGGAGCCCTCGGGGGGTCTGCGTCGCAACCATGCGCGCGGCGACCGCGAGCAGTAAGATCAGATGATATGTCACGTAACGGCGAGGCCGGCCCGGCGCCGGCCGACGGATGGCTCGAAGGGGAGCAGCAGCGGGCGTGGCTGGCCTATATCCGGGTCCAGCTGCGCCTAATGTACGAGATGAACCGCCAGCTCCTCGCCGACGGGGGCATGTCGCTGCCTGATTACGACGTGCTGACGGCACTGAGCGTCGCCGACGGGGGCCGGATGCCGATCACGGTGCTCGCCGCCCAGATCGGCTGGGAGCGCAGCCGGGTGTCCCACCACGTGCGGCGGATGAGCGCCAGGGGCCTGGTGACGTGCGGCCTGTCCGCCGCAGACAGGCGGGTCACCGAGGTGACCCTGACCGGCCGCGGGCGGCAGGCTCTGGAGGAAGCGGCGCCCGGGCACGTGGATCTTGTCCGGCGCCTGTTCTTCGAAGGGCTGCCGGAGGATCTCGTGGGGCCGCTCAGCGAGGCACTGGAAAGCGTGTACGCCAACATCATCAAACAGGGCTCGCTCCCGCCGCCGGTCGACTGGCACCCGGCGGAGGGCTGACGAGGCCCGGCCCCGCCGCGCTCCTCCACGCCGCCTGGGAAAAACGCCGGGGCCGGCATCCGCAGCGCCGCCGGCATCGTGACTGGAGATCCCGCCTGCCTGCCCAGGCCAGGCGGCTGCAAGCCGAAATCCGTCGGCAGGCCCCCGTCGACGAGATCACCTGGGCTGTCGGCGAGGTCTCGCGGAAGCACGGTTCCCGCTGAACTCCGGGAGGCACCTATGCCTGCCTCACGCCGGGTGGGACCGGCTCCGCAGGTCCCGGTCTCCGGGAGCCCGGGGGATCCAACCCATGCAATCTGGGACGCCGACTGCCTTCCCGTTGGCAACTACGTGACATATCACGTCCTTTCTCTTGCTATTTACGTGATACGTCACGTAAGTTGGGCCAGGAGAACCGGTGACCAGCCCGCCGGGGCCGTGACACCTGACCAGCGACATCGGGAGCCTGGACGATGACAAAGGCGCAACCGCGACCTGGTGAAGCGCGGACCGATGTCGTCAGCGCCGGGGGTGGCCAGGTCACCGGGCCCGCGGGCCCAAGGCCTGGCCCTGTCGGTATCCGCCCTGCAGGGCTCGCTGGCGGCCAGGTCGGCGGTCGGCGGCGTGATCTATGACGCCAGGGACCGAGCGGCGCGCTCGGGGTAGCCGCGGCCGTCAGGGCCGCTCGATCACTCATCCTGCTGGGCCGGGTCGGCGCGAGCATCACCTCTCCGCCGGCGGGCGCACAGCGAACACGCTGAAGTCACCGTTCGCGGCCGTACCCAGGCCGCTATCAGGAAGGAAGTGCCATGCCCAACGCGGTTGTGATGACCGGATACGGACCGCCTGAGGTGCTGAAGTGGGCCGGGGTCCCGCTGGGGGAACCGGGTGAGGGGCAGATCAGGATCAAGGTCAAGGCCGCCGGCATCAGCCCGACCGATCTCGCCTTGCGCGCGGGCTACCTCAAACAAGCCATCCCGCTTCCCCCGGACACCGTACTCGGCTTTGAGGCCGCGGGCACCGTCGACGCGGTCGGGCCCGGTGTCACCGGCACGTCCGCCGGCGACGGCGTCGCGGCCCTACTGTTCGGCCTGGGCGGTTACGCCGAGTACGCGGTGGCGTCGATCTGGGCCCGCAAGCCAGAGTCCGTGTCGTGGATCGATGCCGCGGCGCTGCCCAGCTCGGCCGAGGCGGCCGCCGGAGTCCTGCGGCAGCTGAACGTCACCAGCGGTGAGACGCTGCTGCTGTTCGGCGGCGGCGGATCAGTCGGCATCATCGCCACACAGCTCGCGGTCGCCCGGGGCATCAAGGTGATCAGCGCGGTCGGCGAGCACGACGAAACGCTTGCCCGCGAGCTGGGAGCGACGCCGGTACGCTACGGCGCGGGCCTAGCCGATAGGGCCCGGGCGCTGGGCACGGTGGACGCCGTGTTCGACGCGGCCGGCCGGGGTGTCCTGGCCGACGCGATCGCCCTGGCCGGCGGACCCGAGCGGGTCATCACCTTGTCAGACCCGGCCGCCGCCGACTTCGGCGTCATGCTCTCCCAGCCCGGGCCCGACCGTGCTCCCGGTGCCCTGGATAAGACCATCGCTCTGCTGGCCGATGGCCGGCTCCGCCTGCGCGCGCACAAGTCGATGCCCATCCAGCAGGCCGCCGAGGCTCACCGTCGGCTGGAAAGCGGCACCGTCCACAAGCGCATCATCCTCACCCTGTGAAGGGCGCACCCCGCAGACATGCCTGCCCGCAATGTCATCATCGGCAACGGAGGTTCCCGTGATCGTCATCACCACCCCCGCAGGCCAGATCGGCCGCCAGGTTCTCAGCAACCTGCTCGAGAGCGGCGAGCAGCTCCGGGTCATCGCCCGCGATCCGTCACAGCTCCCGGCCGAGGTCCGCGAGGACCTCGACATTGTCGATGGCTCGCATGGCGACGCGGCGGTTACGGACAAGGCATTTGCCGGCGCCGATGCCGTTCTCTGGGTGACGCCGGCGGACCGACGGGCGCCGTCGGTCGAAGCCGCCTTTGCCGGCTTCACCCGGCCGGCCGCCGAGGCTTTCAAGAGGCACGGCGTCGCACGCGTGGTCGGAGTCTCCATGCTCGGCCGCGGCACGCCCTGGGCCGCCCAGGCTGGCTTCGTCACCGGCTCGCTGGCGATGGACGACCTCATCGCGGCCAGCGGAGTGGCTTACCGCGCGCTGACCAACCCCTATTTCATGGAAGATACGGTCCGCCAGGCCGAGTCGATCAAGAACCAGAGCGTGTTCTTCTGGCCGATCGCGGGCGATCGCAAGCGGCCGGCCGTCGCCACCAGCGACATCGCTGCCGCGGCCTCGCGTCTGCTGCTCGACGCAAGCTGGAGCGGTGTTGAGGAGGTCCCGCTGCTCGGACCCGAGGACCTGTCTTACGACGACATGGCCGAGATCATGTCGCAGGTGCTCGGCAAGGACGTGCGCTTCCAGCAGATCACGTTCGAGGCCTACAAGGACAGGTTCATCCGCCTCGGCACGTCCGACGCGATGGCTCAGGGGTATACCGACATGGCCTGGGCGAAGAACGAGGGCCTTGACAACGGCGTCCAGCGCACCCCGCAGAACTCGACGCCGACCAGCTTCCGCCAATGGTGCGAAGAGGTGCTCAAGCCGGTGGTCGCCTCGTAGGCACCGATCGGCTCGCATTCACACAAGGCCAGGTCACATGCGACCGAACAGGACCTCTGAACCCCACGCCGGACGGGTTGCGCTCGTAACCGGAGCCGGCCATGGCACCGGCCAAGCCATTTCCGCGGGTCCCGCCGAGCGGGGAATCTGCCCGGTAGCGAGTTGCCGGTGAGGAGGCGGTGCTCCTGAACGCCCGGCCGTGCTG
This sequence comes from Streptosporangiaceae bacterium, assembly GCA_049676235.1. Lineage (GTDB taxonomy): Bacteria > Actinomycetota > Actinomycetes > Streptosporangiales > Streptosporangiaceae > Palsa-504. The sequence goes on along the minus strand of JBAUAY010000887.1, from coordinate 121 downwards.
ACGGCCGGGGCGCGGCTGGCAGACGCCCTGGGCCGCCCAGGCTGGCTTCGTCACCGGCTCGCTGGCGATGGACGACCTCATCGCGGCCAGCGGAGTGGCTTACCGCGCGCTGACCAACCCC
>JBAUAY010000886.1:0-6639 GCA_049676235.1 Streptosporangiaceae bacterium | reverse complement strand
GTGCTGCCCGGTTCGGTCAGCACGAGCTCGCAGCCGGCCCGGGCCAGCGTCCTGGCGATCCGGCCGGCCGGGAAACCCGGCTCGATGGGCAGGTACGCGCCGCCGGCCTTGAAGATCGCCAGCACCGCGGCCATCCAGTCCAGGTTGCGTTCGGTCACCACCGCGACCACGCCCTCGCGGCGCAGCCCCCGCGCCCGCAGGGCCCGGCCCAGCTGGTTCGCGCGGGCGTTGAGCTCGGCGTAGGTCCACCGCCGGTCGCCGTGTACGGCCGCGATGGCGTCCGGATGGGCCCGCACCCGCTGCTCGAACAGCTCGTGCACCCGCCGGTCCGGCCGCTCCCGGCGCGGCCCGGCCAGCCCTTCGAGCTGGAAGCGGAGCTCGTCGGCACCCAGCAGGCTCTGCCGCCCGTGCTCGGCCTCCGGATCGGCGGCGATCAGCGTCAGCGCGGTCAGGTGATACCCGGCGATCCGCGCCGCAGCATCCGCGTCCAGCACCTCGGTCCGGTACCGCAGCCGCAGCACGAGCCGGCCGCGCTGCACCCAGATCCCCACCCTCAGCACGGTACCGACGGGCAGCGTGCCGTCGTCGCCAACCGAATCAAACACGATCTCATATGACGGTCCGGCCAGGCCAAGCTCACCCACCAGATCACCGACCGGGAAGTCCTGGTGCAACAGCAGTTCCCACTCGGCCCGGTGCGTATCAAGCAGGAACGTCCGCCACGAGCCCGGCACAACCGCCAGGCGGCAGGGCAACGGCCGGGCACCCGGCGCGGCGACATAGCCGGTCACGATCTCGGCCTCGCCGGATAGCGCGGCGAGCACCTTGGCGTGCGCGGCCAGCAGCACCGAACCGAGCGGCACGCCCAGCTCGGCCGACCGCCGACGCAACGCCGCCACCAAGTCGCCGGGGATCGTCGCCTCGTGCCTGGCGATGCCGGGCACCGGATCCCTGGTCCACCGCGGGATCGCGGTGAACCCGCCGTCCATCAGCACGCCCCGCCAGAACTCGCGGTCCGTATCCGTGCTCGCCACCATGGGCAGGCTGGCAGTGGTCATCTCACATCTCCCTCGCCGGGTTTCCGCCCCACCGTGCGTGCTGCGGGATTTCCTCGCCTTTCATCAGGAAGGAATCGGGGGCGAGCACCGAGCCGTCGCCCATCGTCACGCTGTAATGGACCATCGCGCCGACCCCGATGGTGCAGCCGTCGCCGATCGTGCTCCGGTCGGATTTGAAGGTGCCGTCCTCCTGCGAATGGCACTGGACCTTGCTGCCCATGTTGAGCGTGACGTCATCGCCGATGGTGGTCAGCGTCCGCTCGGTCAGGTAGCAGCCGTCGTCGAAGACCCGCTTGCCGGTCCGGACGCCCAGGCCCCGCCAGATCAGGTTCTTGAATGGCGTGCCGTCGAACATGTGCAGGTACGCCTCCCCGGGCACCTTCCACAGGCGCTCGTGCCGCCAGAAGTACGGGTCGTATATCGAGCAGTACTGGGGCTGCAGCCGGCGGAATCCCTTCATGCCGCGTTCCACTAGCACGAAGTAGACCGGGGTGACCAGGACGCTGACCGCGAACAAGACGGCCATCTGCAGCTGGGCGAACCCGCCGTAGGCATCGAAGGCGGCCAGCGCGAACACGGTGACCAGGAAGACATGCAGCCACCGCCCGAGCAGGAACACGCCCATCGTCCGCAGGTTGTACCAGTTCTTCGCGCGCAGCCGGCGGCGCAACTCGTCCCCGGTGCTGAGATGGTCGAACCGGCTGTCGCGCTCGACCGACCGCGGGATCTCGAAGGAGGGCGAGCCGAGCAGGCCCACTCCTTCCCGGACCTCCCCGTCCAGCGGGATCATCGCCTTGGTGGCCAGCAGGCAGTTCCGGCCGGTCCGGCCGCCCGCCGGATAGGCGATGTTGTTCCCCAGGAAATTGTCCGGCCCGATGGAGACCGGGGAAACCCGGAAGGAGGTGCTGGAGAAGTCCGCGTTCATGATCGACAGGCCGTCGGCGACCATCGTCCCGCTGCCGATCGTGCTCAGGAACGGGGTCTCGTGTCCCACCTCGGTGCCGAAGTTCGACCCGGTCTGCTCGACCTTGCCCAGGTCATAGCCGATCCAGCGCAGGTAGTAGACGATGAACGAGCTGTCACCGAACAGGTGCGTGAAGAACTTCACCCCGGTCATCCGCGCGACCGCCCGGTGGATCCGGTCGTGGAACCCGTACAGCGGATAGATCTTGACCGGCGTGATGAACAAGTTCAGCAGGCGCGGGACGACGGCTACCGCAAGGAGCCCGACCAGCACCAGGCCGAAGAAGAACACCCCGGAGATGTAGAACGCGTCGACGTACAGACTCCGCGACGTGATCGCATCCATCCCCGGATCCAGCACACGGCCGAGCGCCGGCACCGTGGTCAGCAGCAGGAACACGCCGCCTTCGGCCAGCGGCAGGTACAGGAAGAAGATGCAGAGCAAGGTCACGGCGCTGAACCTGACCCGGCGGAACGTGCCGCGGCGCCCGGCCGAGGTGACCCGCGCGTAGTTCAGGTCCGTGCGCAGGGCCGGTGACCCGTGCCAGCGCTCGCCGGCCGGTACCTGCTGGCCGCTGTGCAGTGACGAGGCGTGACCGAGCTGCGATACGTCGCCCATCGACGTGTTGACGTCGAGCACGGTCTTCTCGCCCACGAAAACGTTCCGGCCGAGGGTGACCGGACCGGTCTGGATCCAGCCCGCCTGCGCCCGGTAGCAGCTGAAGAACGCGTCCTTGCGGATCAGCGTGTCCGGGCCGATGGTGAGCAGGTCGGTGCACACCGGAGCGTTGTGCGACAGGATCACCGTGCCCGGCCCGATCCTGGCGCCGAGCGCCCTGAGGTAGACCAGGTACAGCGGCGAACCGGCGGCCAGGAAGGCCAGCGGGTTCGACCGGACCAGCGTCTTGACGATCCAGAAACGGACATAGCCCAGGCTCCAGATGCGGATCTGCCGCGGCTTCCACCGGCCGATCAGCACCCACTTGGCCACGATCGGAACCGTGCACACCACGACGAAGCCGGCCCCGCCGAACACCACCGCCCGCAGGTAGATGTCGATGAGGCCCTTGCCAGCGGAGATCCACTCATAGGCGCGGGCGCCGACCAGCGCGGCCGCCCAGGCATAGCCGAGGAAGAACAGCAGCTGCAGCGCCCCGCACATGATGTACTGGCGCGTGCTGGCTTTCGCCGCGCGCTCGGGCACGACCGGATCCCGCGGCTGGATCACGGTGGGCACCGCGGCCGCGGCCGCCTCAGCCGGCCCGAACGACTCCGCCAGGCTCCTGATCGTCGGATGCCCGTAGATGTCCTTCATCGACACCGACGGCAGGTCCTCACGCTTGCGGACCCGCGCGCAGAACTTGGCCATCACCAGCGAATCGGCGCCCAGATCATCGAAGAAGTGGCCATCGGCAGGCACCCGCTCCGCGTGCATCACCTCGGCCAGGATCCCGGCCAGCATGGCTTCGGTACCAGCCGCCGGAACGGCGGTCATGGTCTCGACAGAAGTTCCCGTCACTTGAGCTCCCGGATCAGACGGCAGTCTGGTGACAGGCTTGGACCGGCACGTCAACGTCGCTCCGGAGTACGTCGTTGCCGTAGATAGCCTCGACCCAGTTGGCCTGGTAGACGGTGTCGAGGTAGCGGTCGCCGAGGTCCGGGGCGATAGCCACCGCAGTGAGCGCGCCCGCGCCATGCCGGGCCAGCCAGCTCATAGCCCCGCTGACCACCGTGCCGGTAGAACCACCGAACAAAAATCCACGTCTGGCCAGGCGATGACAGGCCCGGATGGCGTCCGCCTCGTCAACCCATACCACCTCGTCCACATAGGACTCATCAAGCAGCGGCGGGCGGACGCTCGCGCCCAGACCGGGAATCATCCGAAGGCCCGGCGGCCCGCCGAACGTCACCGAGCCCAGGCTGTCCACCGCGACGACCCGCACCGGACGGGGCCACTCCTCGAAATAGCGGGCGCAACCCATCAACGTTCCCGTGGTGCCAGCCCCGACGAACAGCACGTCCAGCTGCGGGAACTGACGGGCGATGGCGGGCGCGGTGGTGCGGTAGTGCGCCTGCCAGTTACCCGGGTTGGTGTACTGGTTGAGCCAGACGTACCGGTCATCGGAGGCACACAGCGCCCGGACGTAATCAAGCCGCGCGCCGAGGAACCCGCCGGTGGCATCCGGCTCGGCGATGACGTGCACCTCGGCGCCTAGCGCCTCCATCAGCAGCCTGGCCGACAAGTTGCAGCGGGAGTCCGTCACGCACAAGAACCGGTAGCCTTTGCTCGCCGCGATCATGCTCAGCGCCACGCCCAGGTTCCCCGACGAGGACTCGACCAGGATCGACCCCGGCGTCAGCAGTCCGTCCCGGTCCGCCGCCTCCACCATCTCAGTCGCGGCCTTCAGCTTGATCGAGCCCGCGAAGTTGAAACCCTCGCACTTCAGGAACAGGGAATGCCCAATGATCGACCGCAGGTCGACGTAGAGATCGTCCTCGTTGAAGGCCTGCGGAACGGATATGACTGACACGATGCCCTCCTCATCGATGGCAGAGCGCAAATCCCCCGATACCCTGCGAGAAGCGCAGCGTCGGAACATCTGCGGCCAGCGCGGCCAGAAGGGAAGCGCACAATACGTGACAGCCGTCGCGGTCCCGCCGTAACCGATGACAACGTCGCGCAGGCCCGCCCCCGGGACTCCCAACCCCGGCAGCAGATCGAACCGTTGTCCCCGCGTGGCCCAGACAGGACTACTAGGAGCAAACCACGTAAAAGCTCCCCCTTCGTCCCTATATAACGACGGTCTGCCCAATCGGGTTCAAACAACTAACGCCGAAAAGCCGCAAAATCCGGGGGCGAAGGCATACCCGGGCTGCCTGACCTGGGGTTTTCCAGAGCAGCGGCTCAATGTCTCCTTCATGTAACATTCGGTTCGCCGGTGAGCTCAGGCCGTCGGCCCTGGGCTGAGATACGCTCCGCTTCTGAGCCGTTCCTGTGGTGAGGGGGTCAATGGGTACAGATGAACGCCGATACTCCGCCGTCGACGCACCTGGCGGCGCCGGGGACGGAGAAGCCGCGGCGCTTCCGCCCGAAGCTGCGCTATGAGCTGATCGGCTGCGGGTTGCACGGCCACGAGATCCTCGGCACGGACGCGGCCGCGCTGCGTCCCGAGGACGAGCTGTTCGCCCGCCAATCGGGCGGCCTGCGCTGGTACCGGTGCATGCGCTGCGACTCGTGGGTCGCGCTCACCCCGCCCGATCACCCGACCAGGAAGTACCCGCCCTCAAGGGACGAGATAACCCTGCCGCTGCGGGGGAAGCCGCTGCGCGATCGCTACGTCCTGCGGGTGATCGCCGTGGAGCGTATGGTGCACTTCCTGGTCCTGGGCGGACTCGCCGCCGTCGTACTCTTGTTCGCCGGTAACCGCGACATCCTGAACCAGGATTTCACCGCCATCCTCAAGGACTTGCAGGGCGGCCTGGGCGGCCCGGTCGCCAGCAGCAACCATGGCATCGTGCACGACCTGCGCTCGCTGTTCGCCGTCAGCATCACCAGCTTGTACCTGGTCGGCGTCGCGATTGCCGGGTACGCGCTGCTAGAGGGAGTCGAGGCCGTCGGGCTCTGGCTGGGCCGCCGGTGGGCCGAGTACCTGACGTTCGTGGCGACGATCGTCTTCGTCCCGTATGAGATCTATGAGCTGGCCAAGAGCGTCACGGCGCTGAAGCTGGTGGCGCTGGTCGTGAACCTGGCCGTCGCCGTCTACCTGCTGCTCGCCAAGCGCCTTTTCGGCCTGCGCGGCGGCGGTAAGACCGAGCGAGCCCAATACGACGCGGACGTCGGCTGGACCGCCATCGAGCGGGCCACCCCCAAAGCATCCTCCGAGCCGCTGTCCTAAAGCGGGTGGGCCCGCGGCGGCGGGCGGCCGCGTTTAGCGACCTTCAGCCGTCCCACAAGGAGCCCAGGGCCGCGTCGACCGTGACGGTGAGGGAGCCGACGGCGGGCAGCACCGGCGCCAGCGGCGCCGCGGTGGCGCTGTCGCAGGCGGCCAGGGCCTCGGGATGCAGGAAACGGGTTAGCTGGCCGAACCCGTGCCGGTCATCGCGGCCGCGGCGGTGGTAGTGCAGCCGCTGCGGTGCGTACAGGTACAGGTGGTCGCGGGCCCGGGTGATGGCGACGTAGAACAGCCGGTGCTCTTCAGCCAGCCCGCCGGGATCGCCGAGGGCCATGTCGCTGGGCAGCGCGCCATCCACCAGATGGGACAGGTGCACGATCGGCCATTCCAGGCCCTTGGCGGCGTGGATGGTGGAAATGGTCAGGTAGTCCTCATCGAGGCGCGGCGGCCCGGCCAGGTCGGACGCGGAGACCGGCGGATCCAGGGTCAGCTCGGCAAGCGCGTCGTGCAGCGAGGGCTGGGTCGCGGCCGCGTCGGCGAGCCGCTGCAGGTCGGTGAGCCGGACCGCGGCGTCAGGGTAGCGAGCCCGGATCAGCGGGTCCAAGATCACCAGGATCGCCGCCGCCTGCGAAGCCACTGTCTGCGAAGCCGCCCCGGTCGAAGCCACCGCCGTCGGTCCGGCCGGATCGCCCGCCGCCTCGGCGAGGCGGCCGAGGGTCGCCGCC